>JAAHGR010000297.1 GCA_010672425.1 Symploca sp. SIO2E6 | reverse complement strand
TTTCTGGCAATAATTGCCAGAAAGGCACTCAGGCGGCTTTTTTTCAGTTGCATGGTGGTAACTAGGGTCTGCTGAATAAGTAATGAGTAATGAGTAATGAGTAATGAGTAATGAGTAATGAGGGATTCCCAGGTGAAAATGCAATTGCCCAATTCTCAATTCTCAATTCTCAATTCTCAATTCTCAATTCTCAATTCCCAATTCCCAATTCCCAATTCTCAATTCCCCATTCCCAATTCCCCATTCCCAATTCCCAATTCCCCATTCCCCATTCCCCATTACAACAAATTTTGGGCGGTGAGCTGTAGACCATCAGCTTTTTGATTTAGCTCATAGCCTATTGCCCACTGCCCAAAATCACAATGCCTCAATAGTAAGTTAAAGTAGTTTCAACTTCACTACCTCTTAGGCACAGAAGCTTCGATATTGATATTGACAGCCGAAATTCTTGGGGAAGGGTTAACTTTTGGCGAAATTGCTCGTGCCATATCCATAAACAAAGCAGGACTTCCTGCCTGTGGTTTCTTCTCCTGAGGAATAAAACGGCGCACCTCTGTCTGCCAAATGATTTGGGGAAAGCCCAGTATTGACCGATAGTATTCGTTGTAGAATGGAGACTTGATGTTGAAGGGGGTTTCGCCCTGAGCCCGACCGGGCAACACCCGACGCCGCTGATAGGGAACAGTGTCGTACCCAAAATTTTCTAGGTACTCTTCAGAGTCAAGCAGTTGATCGATGAAACCTTGGATACCCTTAGTTGCAACGATGACTGCCCAGGCTAGTTTTTCCCGTTCACCGTAAACATCACGCCCCAACACCCGCTGTACGCATTGCTCAACAAAGCGATAGTTGCTGTTTTTAGCGTAAAAGCCATCTGTGAAAGTTGGAGAAAGCAACAACCCACGAATAAAGTCTCGTACCGTGATCTGACCGAAACGGAGTTGGGACTCCAGGAAGGGGTCGCGATCCGAAGTAAAGGCATGGAAAAAGATCTGACGGTATGCTGCTTCAATCAGATTATCCAAGTCCGTGCCGGACAAGAGGTTTTCGGTCGAGTAAATTGTTGGTTGCTCTTCCCCCGGCACTTCATAGCCATCTATCCGTGAATTCTGAACCAGAGGGGCGTAGCCTAATAAAGGAATTGCCACGTTTAAATCTCCCTAATCTTAGAAAATCTTACAAACCTTAATTTTCAACTATATAACAAATAGGGTTGGTTATTTTTTGGCTAACTCTGAGATCTAGGTGATTCGGTAATTCTGCTCTCTTTTTCGCTACATTTAAGCAACACTTCTTAACATTTCTTAATCAATCTACCAAATTATGATTTGAAGCGAGCAAGATGCTCGCACTACTCCTTGTATGCTTATACCTCCCCTGCTATCACTACTCTCCAAGACAAGGATTTTCTGTTTCGCACGGCTCCCCAAGCTTTTACGGGCACAAAAACCTATATAGCTTTCCAGGATTCCTACGAAGCCGAATTTGAGGAATTGCCCGATGTTCCCTATACCGACATGGCTTATGACGCTACCATGATTTTAGCCCTAGCGATCGCTAAAGTTGGAAGTACTGAAGGCTCGTAGTCAGGATTATAAATTTAAACTTGAATAGACAGATTTCTTGCCTACCTCGCCTGCAAAACCTGAGCAGCAGTCAGTTCCAGTTCAGGGAAAGTTCGAGAGACAATCCGCTGATTCCCAGAGAACTCAGTTGCCTGATAACTACCATTGACCAACAGTTGTACAATTACAACCCGTGCTTGAGGGTCAACAATCCAGTATTCAGGAATACCCCGCTCTTCATACTGCTTTCGCTTCTCAATGTAATCACGTTTGTAGTTCTCATCCTTTTGGCTTCTGTAGGGACTAACTACCTCAACAACTAACTGTGGGGGAGCCATATCGAGGGTGATAGTTAGCCGCTTGTTTGGTCTTGAAAGATGCTCCTCTCTCCGTACTACCAAGTCTGGATAACGGTTTTGTGGATTGCCCATTACTTGTAGTTCACAAGTATGGCATCTGACTAAACGCGGATTAACCAACTGGGCTAACTTATACATTAACCAGACGGCTATCCAATCATTGTTATCGGTTTCTGATGGCACTGGTACTAACTCTCCATCAAATAGTTCATAGCGGTTATCTGTGCCATCATCATATTCGAGATATTGCTCAAAGGTCAGTTTTACTGGTGCGTAGGTCATTTACTTCCCTCCTCTATTTTTTGGAACCAATTTATATCCATATTATTTATTCATGTATGGGGGTAACGAAATATGAAGGTAATTTATAACCTAAGTGTTCAAAAAATCATAGTTAAGCATCTTTTATGACCAGAGAAATTTTAGATTTTAGATTTTAGATTTTAGATTGAAGAATAAAACGGTCACAAGCCCCTAAATTTATTTATGGGGTAAATCTAAAATCTTTAATCTTCAATATTCAATTGTTTGACCGCTCCTTCTCCCGTTTGATTCTGCTGGAATTGTCTCATTGCACCAAGAGCAAGATGACTTTTTTGAAGTTTTTCCTCCTGAAGTCTCTCGGCGATCCAGACCTTGATAAGAGACTGCCGGGTAACCCCGACCAAACTCGCAAATTCATCGATAGCCTCAACGATCGCGATTGGGAAATCGACATTCACTCTCTTCTGCTTCTCATGAAAACGACGCACCCGACTCAGATCGAGATTGTCAAAAATGTCCTCATTACCTTCATCAAACTTCTTGTCAAAATCACTTGCCTTCATAAAGAGCTATCTCCTTATCCCGTACTATACCTTTTTTATACTCCATATATCCATATCATTTATCCATGTCTGGGGGTGTTGCTGTCGTTCTAATCTTGTAGCTAGTTGACCTTTCACCAAGAGCTCGCCTTGGAGGGCTTCCCGGCACCAATTGGATGGAAGAAAAATTCTATTCCCAATTCCCAATTCCCAATTCCCAATTCCCCTCGTAAAATTCCTTAATCAATCTACCAAATTTTACCCAGCCAAAAGTCTAAGTGATTTTTTGTAGACTGACAGTGAGGCCAATTTTGTAAATAAGCTTCTAAGTCTGATTGCCAGATAGGGGATGCTAATCCTAGTCCTAGACATAGATGACCAATAATTTTAAAAAATTGCTGATCATGGCCTGGGGAACCAAGATGGGCGTGAGCATACTCATGGACAACTATACTTAACCAATCCTGGGGTGCAGTACGTCCCACATCAATCAGGATGACCGCAGGCTCGACTAGGATATTACATAGACCATCAATGCCAAACTCTTGAGCTAAAGGAGTTGCCATAATTTGCATTGGTTGGCGTACCGCTGCATGAAAGCAACCATGACAGGCTTCTAAACAATCATTGAGGTTGGCATTGATGATATCTATGTGATTGCCAATCCAGGTACAGAGGTGTTTATGATCCCTAAGATTATTAGTTACCTCAACCATACTAGGCTCTAAGGCCAGCTGACGTACCGTCTGTAAATACTGATAACCCTTTATATATGGGTCATCACTAATACTGGACTTGAAACTAGGATTGTTCTGATGCATACAAAAGGGAATTGTTTTTTGTTGTTTGTTGTTTGTTGTTTGTTGTTTGGGAATGGGGAATGGGGAATGGGGAATGGGGAATGGGGAATGGGGAATGGGGAGTTGGGAATTGGTTGATTTTTGATTACCAACCTAGGAGGGAGTCGTACTTTCTGGCTTCTGGGTTGGGTTGGGCTGCTTGAGGTTGGACATCTACAAGGCTCGAATCATCTAACTCTGAGCCGATGCGGGTTTCTACACAAATAGATGAAGTGCTAAAGCCGCCGAAACGCTTTACTGCACTAGTACGCATCCGTAAATCTGGGCTGGCAAAGGAGAAGCGCTCATGAGAACTCATGGTTTCGTATTCAGTAATCAGCACTAACCCATCTTCATCATCCATCAGGAATTGACCGGCTACTGGCACTATTTCTGCATAACCTTTTTCTCGCAGTAACCTGCCTTGTTTGGGATTGTCTGACTCTGGGACAATTACCATGACTGTGGAGTCTTGATGATTTTCATCTGTTTTATCCCAAGCCATTGTTCCTTGCCAACTTATTTGGGCTCCCCCCACTGCCAAATTAGGGTCAACTTGATGTAACTTACAGATTTCCACTACCTGGGGATGATCTGCTGGTAAGGTTGCCACGGTAATCTCCGTCTCTCCACTCTCCGCTCGCCGGAAGGGGAGGTGGTGAGTTGTACGTTGCGATCGCCATTTACCTGCGCTTAGCTCAAAAAATTCCATTGCGTCCATTTAGTAGAACCTCCTGGTCATGAATATGTTACAAATTGTACTTCTTTTGATATTTCCCCATGATAGAGTCCCTGGTATTGGGAATGAGGAATGGGGAATGGGGAATTGGGAATGGGGGATTGGGAATGGGGGATTGGGAATTGGGAATTGGGAATTGGGAATTGGGAATTGGGAATTGGGAATTGGGAATTAAGAACCTGCCTTGCAGCCTCCTGCCTCCTGCCTCCTAAAGCCATGACAATTATAAACTTTTGTTACTTAGATTAATTATAGCTTGACAAGGTAGACATTTTATTCATCAGGTGCTACATTGTTAAACAACGACCGATGAATCAAGCAGTAGAAGCATTAGCTCTTCTGCCCCGTTCAACATATTTGCTCGGAGGAGTGATCTTATGGAAATGCCTGGAAAGCTAAGCTTAGAGCAGCAATTCAAGCTAAAGGTTTACCAAAAGCAGGTCAAGGAATTAAGTCAGGAGCAGGCTCAGGATTATTTGATGGAAGTTTTACGGCAGATGATGGTGAAAGATAATCTAGTTAAGCATCTGCTCAAAAGGGCTTAAAATGTAGTCTTGAGAATTTTTTCAGGACTACCGGGAGTTCACATGACTATAATCCTTACTAATGACGATGGAATTGATGCTCCCGGTATTCGAGTCCTTCAGCAAGTGGTCAATAGTAGAGGTAATAGCGAAAGCATAATAGTTGCTCCTCAAGAGCATCAATCCGGTTGCGGTCATCAAGTCAACACCAACAAACCAATTCACGTCGAGCGCCGCTCGGATCAAGAGTATGCTGTCGCTAGTACTCCAGCTGACTGTACTCGGCTTGCTGTATCACATCTATGTCAAGATGCTACCTATGTAATTTCTGGTATCAATGCTGGAGGCAACCTAGGGGTTGACTCTTACATCTCCGGCACTATCGCTGCTGTAAGGGAGGGAGTCATCCACGGAATTCCAGGAATTGCGATTTCCCACTACATTAAAAAACCCCTAGTCATTGATTGGGAGTTAGCTGGGCGCTGGACAGTTACAGTGTTGGATAATTTATTCTCCCGACCCCTACCTCCTGGAACTTTCTGGAATGTCAATTTCCCCCATCTTGAACCCGGTGCTCCTGATCCAGAATTAGTGTTTTGTCAACCTAGTAAATCACCTCTACCGATCAATTACCGAGTCGAGGGAAACAAATACTACTACCAAGGAGAATATCAAAAACGCGATCGCACTCCTGGAACCGATGTGGATATTTGTTTCTCCGGCAAGATCGCGATTACTCAATTGCGACTATAGACCCCACTTCTGGCGCTGTCTTCAAAATATTCTAAGGTTTTGAGGAGGCGAAGAGCCGAGTTATAAGCTTCCTCTGTGAAAGAGAACTGTTCTTCTTGGTTATCGACTAAACCATCAACCACTAATTGCAAGAAACCAATCATGGGGTTGAGACGAGTCCGTACTTCATAAGAGGTTCGGATTAAAGCATTATTCACGGCTTGATTAATAATGTCATCCGGACCTCGGTCAAATTGCATGGTGTACAAACGATTGTAGTGACCATCTTTGTTGAGAAGTTCCTCATGAGTGCCAACTTCTACTACTTGACCTTTGTCCATCACCGCAATTTGATCAGCTTTTTGGATCGTTGAGAGTCGGTGAGCAATTACAATAGTTGTGCGATCGCGGCAGAGTTCATCAATTGCCTGTTGCACTAACCGTTCAGATACAGTATCTAAGGCACTAGTAGCCTCATCCAAAATTAAGATATCTGGATTGCGTAGCAGCGCCCGAGCAATGGCAATTCTTTGTCGCTGTCCTCCAGAGAGCATGATGCCCCGTTCACCAATTTCTGTGGCAAACCCTTGGGGTAAGTCCAGAATAAACTCGTAGGCATTGGCTCTTTTGGCTGCTTCAAAAATCTCTTCATCAGTGGTATTGTCCCTACCATAGGCAATATTCTCACGCACTGAAGTATTAAATAAGAACGTATCCTGGCTGACGATCCCCATTGCTTGTCTGAGCGATCGCAAGTCGTATGCTTTCAAATCCTGTCCATCGATTGTGATCTTACCTTCAACAGGATCATAAAATCTGGGGAACAAATCTGCTAAGGTTGACTTGCCTGCTCCCGATGAACCAACTAAAGCTAGGGTTGTGCCTTTGGGAACCCATAAATTGATTTGACTCAGAACTAAATCTTGATGTTCAGGATAGATAAAAGAGACATTGTCTATACTAATTCCTTGTTCTATTTTTTGATAAGGTTTATTGCCATTATCCATGAAAGGTTTATTGTCCCTTCTCAAAAAGTTAGCAGCAATTGCCGTACTAGGAGAGGCATTAGCAAATTGACTTCTTTGTTTATTTAACCTGCCCACAATTGGCAGTAATCTATTAAGCACAAATAAATAAATACCCAAAACAGCTATTAGAGCCTTGGGAGAAACATCCTGGAATAAAAAGGCTTTACCGAAAAAGACAATTGCTAACAGCGCTAAGATGCCTAAAATTTCATTAATTGGCCCGAGGATGGCAAAATTAGCTTGGGATTGATATTCTGCTTGTTCGCGTTCGTCCAGAAATGTATTGATACGCTGATACTCATCCGCCTCATTGCCAACAGATTTAATCAGTCGTATGCCTGTCAATATTTCTAGTAAAGCCGTAGAATATTTTCGGGATTTTTCTGATAGTGCTTGGCCAAATTTCATGGAACGCTTGACAAAATACTGATTAATCAAAGTTACGAGCAATAGTAAAATTGTCGATGCTACAGTTAATTGCCAGGAAATTGTAATTAATATCCCAACAAAGATTAAGATAGTAATCAAGGTAACAAATAACTGAATGGCTATTTTAATCGCATTAGCAGCTCTACCCACTTCTTGGTTGACTTTATTAACTAACTCTCCTGTTTTAATTTTGACAAAATAATCTAAATCAACTTCTAAAATCAACTTAATACCAGCTTTTCTAATATCATTTACCAGTCTCTTAGCTAAGGAAAAAGAAACCAAAGAAGTAACATAAGTGGCAAGGTTCTTAAGAAGTATTGCCAGGATAACTGCCATAAACATCAGGAGCAGGCCATTACCTGCAACCCTATTACTAAAAAGGGACAGGATATTGCGGATCAGGGGCGGTCCTGCGTCTAAATCCAGGCTTTCTTGATTTAAAAATCCGATCACTAGGGGCACAATTAGTGTGGTACTAATACCGTTAAAAATAGCACTGGAAAAACCAAGAATTACAGTTAAGATTATCCAAGCAGGATAACGCAGTGCGTAGCTCAAAAGTAGCTTATTAGGAGACATGGAGATATAGAATATTTAGGGTTTGCTGAATAAGTAATAAGTAATAAGTAATAAGTATTAGAGGGACTTTCGTCCCAAAAAGAAGAAGACCAAACAAGTCAAGAGTTCATGTAAGGCCAGCAATAATATCTGCAAGAATTATTGCCATTGTATCAGTACTATAATACTTGATACATCGCTCCCTCGATTTTATTCCCTGAGCATTAGCCGCATCCAAGTCCTGAAAGATCGCTTGAATTGTTTGAGCAATTTGTTCTGGAGCCTCAGCATCAACGAGATAACCCGTATCTCCTAAAATTTCTGGGATATCACCAACGTGGGTGGATAAAACCGGCTTAGCCATTGCCATACCATCGGTTAGTTTTAGAGGAAACTGGGCTCTAGCCACTTGAGTATCTCGTTGGGGAACAACGACAATATGAGCCGCAGCTAAAACTTCAGGCATTACTGCCACCGGGAGTCTTGGTAGCTTAATAATCCACTGTCCCCATTGTTCCATAAGTTGCTCATCATAGTTATCATAGGGACTGCCTCCCACAATCACCAGTCTTAAGTCTGGTTCCTGAAGCTGATCTAGGGCAATTAAGACATCTTCAACTCCTTTATGAGGTCGTGGTGCTCCAGGAAACATTAAAATTCGATACCCAGAGAGATTATAATGAACTCTGCTAGCCTCTGGGTCATAGCGATCGGGATTAAACAGGGCAGTATCCTTGCCATTAGGGAGGTAAACACCACCAAAACGTTGTTTGAGAAACTGGGTATCTATAGTTAGAGCATCAGCACGAGGCACTAAATTTTCCAGCCATTGGAGATAGAGAGGATGATCTGGATATCTCAATTGACCATCCTTTTTGAGGATATCCCTAGCTAACTGCTTGAGACTAGGACGATAGCTCCATTCAGAGCCACCATACCAACTGAGTTCCCAATCGTCCATATCTAGGAGAACCGGACGCTGAGTTTGGAGTTTCCTAATTAAAGATACACCAAAGCTAGTCAGCTTGGGCTTGACGGCATAAATAATATCTCCATCAATTTTGTTTAAAGCTGTTCTCGCAGCTGCCAAAAACCCTGGGTGATTCTTGCCAGTTATCGCTCTAATCGGAATGTTATCAGGAGGAATGGCATACAATTCTTTGCCGAACAGGAAGCCTACGATTTCGACATCATAGTTCAGTTTTTTGCAGACTTGAGCTAATAAAAAGGCTCTAACTGAACCGCCACCAGATAAATCGCTAACAACTAATGAAACCTTCAAATTTGTTCTGCTCCACTGTAGATAACAATTTGCTATTGGGAATTGGGAATTGGGAATTGGGAATTGGGAATTGGGAATTGGGAATTGGGAATTGGGAATTGGGAATTGGGAATTGGGAATTGGGAATTGGGAATTGGGAATTGGGAATTGGGAATTGGGA
>JAAHGR010000296.1 GCA_010672425.1 Symploca sp. SIO2E6 | reverse complement strand
GGAGAGATAGTGGTGCGGACAGTAGAACATCTGTTAGCAGCACTAGCATGTAGTGGTGTTGATGATGCTCGAATTGAAATCAATGGCCCCGAAGTCCCGCTTTTGGATGGTTCTGCGCTTCTGTGGGTAGAGGCAATCCAGGAGGTAGGTGTTGTTGTTGGAGACAAGGGAGACAAGGAAGACAAGGAAGCAATTCCCAATTCCCAATTCCCAATTCCCAATTCCCAATTCCCAATTCCCAATTCCCAATTCCCAAACAACCAACAACCAACAACAAACAACCAACAACCAATCTGGATATATCAAGGAGATGCCTTTGTTGCTGCCTTGCCAGCTACTAGTATCCGATTTACCTACGGCATTGACTTTGATTTACCTGCCATTGGTAATCAATGGTATAGTTGGACACCGGCACAGGAGAGTTTTGCTGAAGTGATCGCTCCGGCTCGTACTTTTGGTTTGGTGCACCAAATAGAAGGACTGCGAAAAGCTGGTTTAATAAAAGGCGGTAGCTTGGAAAATGCCCTAGTTTGTGGCGAGCAAGGATGGCTTAATCCTCCTTTGAGATTTTCAAATGAGCCAGTGCGTCATAAACTTTTAGACTTAGTAGGGGATTTAAGTTTATTAGGAAAATTTCCTGTGGCTCACTTCCTCGCCTATAAAGCCAGCCACAACCTGCATATCCAACTTGCCCAGCGGTTGGCTCAACAAATGGCTCATTGCTAAACCAGGTTGTGAAAATAGGAGCTATTCCTGCTGCCTTTTGCCAAATGAGCTGTTGCCTAGATACAAGCAAGACACCAAGCACCAACCCTCTAACTAAAGTAAGCCTATGTCTACACTGACTGACATTAATATAGACAATGCCTCTTCTAAAGAGATTCAGCAATCCAACACTAATTCATCTAATCAAGCGGTTTTCAACCTAGAAGAGATTCAGAAAATACTGCCCCACCGCTATCCTTTTGCCTTAGTCGATCGCATTATCGAATATGTTCCCGGCAAACTAGCCGTTGGGATCAAGAATGTCACCTTCAACGAACCCTATTTTCAAGGGCATTTTCCTGGACGTCCCATAATGCCTGGGGTAATGATTGTGGAAGCGATGGCTCAGGTTGGAGGTATTGTCCTAACCCAACTACCTGATGATATGGATGGTAACTTATTCGTATTTGCTGGTATTGACAAGGTACGCTTCCGGCGTCAAGTGGTTCCAGGGGATCAACTAGTAATAACAACGGAACTGTTGTCGATCAAGCGACGTCGTTTTGGGAAGATGCAGGCTAAAGCGCTGGTTGATGGTCAACTAGTTACAGGGGGTGAACTGATGTTTTCTCTTGTAGATTAGCTCTCGGGAAAATGTAGAATGTAGAATTTAGAATGTAGAAAAAAAGGCTCTCCCAGACTAAGTATAGTAAATTCGCAGAGAATAAATTATACAATCTTTGTTGTGAAGGATTTTAAGCCAAAAATTGATTCTAAATTCTAAATTCTAAATTCTAAATTCTAAATTCTAAATTCTAAATTCCTTGTTGGATTCAGTACTCAGGATTAAAAAATTGGTAACACTAATTCATCCTACTGCTGTTATTCACCCTGGTGCTCAACTAGACCCAACAGTTGAAATTGGCGCCTACGCGGTGATTGGCAATAATGTGAAAGTTGGTCAAGAAACCACCATCGGTGCTCATGTAGTACTCGAAGGACCAACAGAAATTGGAGCTAGGAATAACATTTTTCCTGGAGCAGTAATTGGCTTAGAACCCCAGGATCTCAAATATAAAGGTGCTCCCAGTTGGGTAAGAATTGGTGATGATAACAAAATTCGTGAGTATGTAACTATTAACCGAGCAACTGATGCTGGAGAAGCAACCCTGATTGGCAATAACAATTTGCTGATGGCTTACGTCCATGTGGCTCACAATTGCTTGATCGAGGATTCTGTCGTGATTGCTAATGCAGTAGCTTTAGCAGGTCATGTTCACATTGAGTCCAAGGCGGTAATTGGTGGAGTATTGGGAATTCATCAATTTGTCCATATTGGATGTCTGGCTATGGTGGGTGGTATGAGTCGCATTGACCGAGATGTGCCACCTTATATGCTAGTTGAGGGCAATCCAGCCAGGGTGCGATCGCTCAACCAGATTGGTCTCAAACGCGCTGGATTCACTACAGCTCAAATCGGACAACTTAAAAAGGCTTTCCGAGTTCTCTACTACTCTCAACAGTCTTTTAACCAAGCATTAGAGGATCTAGAATTATTGCCAGATAACGAACAGATACAGCACCTGCGCCAGTTTTTACAACAGTCTCAACTCAAAGGTCGCCGAGGTCCCATTCCCGGTCGTCGTAAAGCTGACGGCTGAAAAACAACAAACAACAAACAACAAACAACAAATGACAAATGACAAACAACAAACAACAAACAACAAACAACAAATTTATCAAGAATTCCTGACAGCTGCTGCTGGGGGTGTAGAGGATTACCCGAAATTAATGTATATGGGGGTTGAAACCTCTCCTTACCAGGAAGCAATTAAGGATTATGCTAGTTACCTCCAGCTGAAACCCGATGGCAAGAATTTGGTTTCTGGTATAACAGCAGATGCAACTTTTAGCCCTTATCCTCAAATTGGACAAGTGCCTGAAATCGATGAACAAGGTCTGAAGTTTCTGGCTCCAGATATTACAGAAGCTTGTATTTGTATTAGTAACTTGGTTGAAGGACAAATCCAGACTAAATGGCTAGGGAGAAATGCTCTTGGGAATGATGAATTCTGGAGTACAAGTAAAATCTTGCCCATTCTTAACCTGGTATCTCGACTAAATACCAATTATCCGAATATTGATCTGAAAAATTGCTCTATTCGAGGGCAAGACCAACTAGGAGTTAACCAGGGTTATCCTTTTTTTGATTTAGTGAGAGATGTAGTTAGCTATGAAGAACGGATAGCAACTTCTAACTCATTAGGGGTAATGTTCAAGCAATTTTCTACCCAGAGGGAGATTACTGATTGGGTGAAAAGTATTACCGGTAATCATAACCTGATGTTCTTAGGAGGATATGGAGAAAAACCTTTTATTGAGCAGCCAGAGTTGATTGATCATGCGACTCAACAGATAGTGCTTACTTCTACAGCACCAACCCATCGGGGCGATAATAGTATATCGGCTTATGATTTAACTAGAATGATTTCCATGGTGGGTTGGCATGAGCATTTACCAGAAACATCTAGGCTACCGGGTGTTCAGTGGCCGAATCTAGAAGGTATAGTTAGAGCACTAGGGACAGATCCAGCCAGGTATCTTGATTTAGCGATCACTAAATTAGGTTTACCCGAAGTGATTGATTACCCGGTAATTATCTCTAAGTTGGGTAACGGTGCTACTAAAGTAAGGAATAGGACAGAGGCAGTTTATGTGGCTTTGGTACAGTTGGTGGTGAGAAACCGGGTTTCTAGCAAGGATGACAACGAAATATCAGCATCTTTCTCCAAGAAACCCGGTTTCTGGACTGAGCAGCCAGCTAGGTTGATTAGCTTCAGTATGGCAATAAAAGGAGCCAAGCAGTTGGAATCTAGAGATTTAGATCAAGAAGTAGTGGAACTTGATGCGATTATGGCAACGGAAGTAACAGAGATTTTACGTAGAACAGTGATGGGAGAATTGAGAATTGAAAATTGAGAATTGGGAATTGGGAATTGGGAATTGGGAATTGGGAATTGGGAATTGGGAATTGGGAATTGGGAATTGAGAGAATCTAGAATCTAAAATCTAAAATCTAAAATCTAAAATCTAAAATCTAAAAAGGGTTGGTTAGTGAAAAGGATTTTTATCAGCACTGGAGAGGTTTCTGGTGATTTACAAGGGGCATTACTCATTGAAGCACTGAAACGTCAGGCAGCAACAGTAGGCTTGGAATTGGAGATTGTTGCCTTAGGGGGGGACAAAATGGCACAAGCTGGTGCCAAGCTACTGGTTGATACTACTGGTATTAGCTCAATTGGATTGTTAGAATCTTTGCCTTTTGTACTACCCACTTTGGCAATCCAACGTCGTGCTAAGCAATACCTGCGGCACAATCCTCCTGATGTAGTAGTTTTAATCGACTACATGGGACCAAATCTCAACTTGGGTAGTTTCATTCGCCGTCAGTTACCGCAAATACCAATAGTTTATTACATTGCCCCCCAATCCTGGGTGTGGTCTGCTGCTTATCTTGGTACCCAAGATACAGCAACAATTGTGAGGATCACAGACCAGTTGTTGGCAATTTTCCAAGAAGAAGCTCGTTTTTTTGCCAAGAAAGGAGTTTCTGTTAGTTGGGTAGGTCATCCTTTAGTAGATAAGATGCAATCAAATCCAACCCGGGAGGAAGCCAGAACCGTACTAGGAATTAAACCAGACCAAATCGCGATTGCTCTTTTACCAGCTTCCAGGCGTCAGGAACTTAAGTATATGATGCCAATTATCTTTGAGGCGGCACAGCGGTTGCAGTTGGAGTTGGAGGGGAGACGCGGAGACGCGGGGACGCCGGGATGCGGGGACAAGGAGGATAAGGGAGACAAGGGAGACAAGGGAGACAAGGGAGACAAGGAGGATAAGGAAGCAATTCCCAAACAACAAACAACAAACAACAACAAACAACAAACAACAAACAACCAACAACCAACAACAATTTTCTGGATTCCTCTATCCCTAGAAGCTTATCGACATCCTATTGAAGCAGCTATTGAGCGTTATGGTTTAAAAGCTAAGGTTATTGCGGGTCAAAATCAGGAAATTTTGGCAGCTGCGGATTTAGCGATCGCGAAGTCTGGTACAGTAAATTTGGAACTGGCATTGTTGGATATACCCCAGGTAGTCTTCTACCGGGTTAGTTTTTTCACTTACTTGATTGGACGCATCTTGAAAGTTACCATTCCTTTTATGTCGCCTCCTAACCTGGTAGTGATGCGCTCGATTGTCCCAGAGTTCTTACAGGAGAAGGCAACACCGGAAAATATTGTTAAAGAGGCTTTAGAATTGCTGTTCGATCAGAACAGGCGTCAGCAAACCTTGGCAGATTATCAGGAAATGCGGCAGTTGTTGGGAGAAGTAGGAGTATGTGATCGTGCTGCTAGGGAAATTCTTGCGATCGCTTCCGACGAATAGCGATAGATCCTAATTAGGGTCTGCTGAATAAGTAACAAGTAACAAGTAATAAGTAACAAGTAAGAAGGAATGATACCAAATCCGGCACAGATACTCTATAACGGGGGTATCTGTGTCGGATTTGTATAACACCTAATGTCTGTCCACTTCCGTTACACGCCAACTGAGTTTCAAGTTAATCCAGAAGTTCCAAAGGGTGACTGCCGCGATCGCTATTAGGTTAGCGAGGAGATAGTGGACTCCTAGGATATTAAACAACAAATTCAACAGCAGGACGTTGAGAACTAAACCTACCAAACAGACAATATTGAACTTTAATAACCGTTTCAGGCGCTTACCCCATCCTTGCTGCTGATGAGCTAGATCCCGGAAAGTCCAGGCATCATTCCAGGCAAAGTTATTAATAATAGCTACTTCAGCCGCCATAATTTTACTACGGGTTAGTCCCCAAGCCAGAGTAGTGGGATCATGAAGTAAGTACAGCACAGTCATATCCACAAATACCCCAGTTAACCCCACTAAACCAAAGCGAATGAACCGCTTAAGGGGAAGGGGAAGGCGCTGCCGCAGTCTGCCAATCCTTCCTAGGGAAAGGCGCAACCGTACTAGATGGTGCAGATAATCTATATAATGTTTCCAGCTAACTTTGCTCTTCCCGGCTTGACGTTCTTGAAAGACATAGCCAACTTCCGCAATTTGTTTAATGTTTCCCCTCGCGAGTACCTCAATCAGAATTTTGTAACCAAGGGGATTAAGAGTATGTGGGTTAACGGCACTGTGATGTACGAGAAAGTAGCCACTCATTGGATCTGAAACCCTACCTAAAACATGAGGCAGGATGATCAATCCTAATAATTGGGCTCCTCGGGATAAGAAACGCCTAACCACACTCCAGTCAGAAACGCCACCATCTTCAACATGACGACTGGCAACTGCCAAATCAGCTCCCTTGTTGATCGCTGTCAGCAGTTGTAATAAAATTTCCGGTGGATGCTGTAAGTCTCCATCAATTACCCCCAATATTTTTCCCTTCCCTACCTGCCATCCTTGGATCACAGCTGTGGATAGTCCCCGCTCGTGCTGACGGTGTATTACCTGTAACTGGGGATATTCGGGTATCAGTGACTGGGCAATTTCCCAGGTGAGATCTGGACTATCGTCATCGACGACAATTAGTTCGTAGTTATGGGGTATGACTTCGTTGAGCAAATCGCTCAGTATCCTGACTAGATCTTTGATATTTTTACTTTCGTTATAGGTAGGAATCACCAAAGATAAGTAGCAATCTACAGGATTAGTATGGTCATTTGCCATAGGTGGTAGGTGTTAGGTGGTAGGGTGTTAGGTCTTAGGTGTTAGGTCTTAGGTCTTAGATAGATGTTTTTCTCCGCCACCTCCCCACCTCCCCAAACTCTCTTAACCGAGTAGTACTGCATCAACTATGCCATCCAATATCTGAGTCTATATGGAATCCCCAATCGATCGCATCAAACTTTCCCAATCTGCTAAAGAACAACTTACCAAACTCAAACGCTACACCAAAATCGACCAATGGAACATCCTCTGTCGTTGGGCATTTTGCTACTCTCTGGCGGAACCAACTACTCCCTCCCCAGTTCCTATTCCCGCCTACAGTAACGTTGAATTAACTTGGCGCACCTTCGGTGGCGATATGGCCGATATTCTGCTCATTGCTCTTAAACAACGCTGCCATAACGATGGTTTAGATTGTGAGCAAGAAACTCTCGCTACCCAATTTCGCCTCCACTTGCATCGGGGTATTGGCTACCTAGCCGGTGATCCCAATATTAAGAAGATTGAAGACTTGATCGCTATTATCAGCTAATCTGAAAATAGACGCGGGGAGGCGGAGATTGGGAGTATGTCACTTTAAATGGGTCTTAGCTTAAACAGCTGAGAGGATAAAGCCAATGGTTCAAAGTCTGCAAGTCAAGGATATCACTCTCCGGTATCTCATCAAAAGTTTCGGCATTCAGCTCATTGAAAATGATGAATTTTTTCCGGAATGGCAAGATAACCTACCGGAAATTTCCGACTTTCAAAAACGTCAGCTAGATCAAGTTAAGGCTGGTTTCATCAACTTGCAGAGTTATCCTCAGTTTTCCGAGAATCTTGTGAGGATGGCAGTACTAGATCCCCTATTGTTTAACAGTAACTGCCAAGCTGGGCGAAACTCTACCGTCACTGTTGGCGCGTGTTGCAAATTGCCCAATGTTTCGTGGCAAAGACAATGGCCTTTACAGCGGAACAGTTCAAGCAGCCCTTGAGCAGACCCAATTCTGTCAAACCCATCCCAACACGTACTATTTTACCTGTGTCACTGAGCAGACCCAGCGTGCGTTTATGACAGAATACCAAATTCCCGAACCGCTGATGAACTCAATGTTCATCCCCCTCTCCTATTACATGGGATCCAAGGTTTTTTGGCAACCCTTATATCCCGGCTTCAAATCATCGGACTGGTGGTCTAATGACGGCATGGTTTCTGCCTACAGTCAAATGTTTCCACGCATAGGGGGTAGCCACCCAGTAGGTGGGGAAATCACATACAATCAGCAGTATTTTAATCCAGGTCAGTGGTACTATCAGAGACTCAACAGCACCGATCATGCTGACATTGTATGCACACCTGATATCCCAAACATCAGGAAACAACAACAATTCTATATTGAGCTTTTCGAACGCCTTGCATCCTTGTGATGCCAATAAGGTTAGGTTCAGAAACCGGGTTTCTCGTGAGGACGACACGAAGTATCAGCATTTTTTCCCAAGAAACCCGGTTTCTTGACTGACGTTCTAGAATTATTATGACAGATACTATTTTCTTTTGGGGAATTTTGTTTTTCCTCTTTGGCACCCTCGGCATTGGTGTTTGGGCATCGAAGCAAATTAAAGGAGATAGTGTTAACTTTCTTATCGCTGGACGTGGATTGATCTTACCTCTAGCAGCGGCAACCTTGATGGCCCTGTCAGTAGATTCCAACGCCACCTTGGGAAACACAGATTCAGCAGCGGAGTTTGGTTTTTGGGCCGGTGCTTCACTGCCTATTGGACTAGCGCTTTGTCTATTGATGACAGCGCTTTTCTTCGCCAAACCGATGAACCGCATGGGTTTAATTACTCAGGGGGTGACAAGCAAGCTGATGGTACAGTTCGGTTGGTTAATCGTGAGACAGTAGTTGCTGATGGTGATACGGTAATTGCTGGGGAAGTTACTGCTGATGAGATTACCTTGATGGCAGCTAATCGGGTAAAGCCGACGGATTATGATTTGGTAAGTAGCCATCCCGTAGTGGTGTTAAGCTAATACGCATTTAAATTGTATATTCTGAAAACAAGACAAAAACCCTCAATTCCTCTCCGCGTCTCCGCGTCCCCGCGTCTGGAGCGTCAGTCAAAACTAGTAAATTTAGATGCCTAGCAGCTTATTTCCTGAAGCAATTGGCGATAACCTGGAAACCACCTTTATCGACGAAGGGATTAATGATTATCAAGGGGAAGATGCTTATCATGATTTCCTTTATGGGGGAAAACCGGGGACTATTTCCCAGGTAGTTACCCATGAAGAAGGGGAGGGTATTGGTACTGTAACTCGAATGTTGGCCGCGATCGCGCAACAAGGAGGCAAGGTTAGTGCCATTCACCTGCTAACGGAAGGGAATGAGGGGAATTTCTGGTTAGGCAGGGATTATGTGGACTCGGAGAATATTGGAGAATATCAACAGGAGTTAGAAGAATGGAAAGGGGCGTTAACTACTGGAGCCGATATCTTATTATATAGTTGCTTTACCGCCTTGGGAGCAACGGGAATGGAGTTGATTACTGCATTGGCTGACTATACTGGTGCTGATGTAGCAGCTTCAA
>JAAHGR010000295.1 GCA_010672425.1 Symploca sp. SIO2E6 | reverse complement strand
TCGGAATGTAGAATGTAGAATTGGGAATTGGGAATTGGGAATTGGGAATTGGGAATTGGGAATTTGGAATCGGGAATTGGGAATTGGGAATTGGGAATTGGGAATTGGGAATTGGGAATTGGGAATGAGTAATGAGTAATGAGTAATAAGTAATGAGTAATAAACAACAAACAACAAACAACAAATAACAAATAACAAATAACAAATAACAAATAACAAGTCAAGATACTACTCGGTTAAGGTTCTATTTATCTTCCCACAATCCCCACACTCTCTTAACCGAGCAGTATTGCTTAACTTCTTGGTCAACTATAACTGAGCGTGGTAGTCCTTAAAAGACTGGTAACAGTCATGGGCATGGTAAAGGTGACATTGGTCTGTAATCTGCTTCATTAGTGACCAGGAGAAACTACACTCACGAATCTGCTCACCCCAATGTTCCTTAAGACTACTATGAGCTAATCGCAAATTATAAGAGGGAATCGCAGTGGAAATGTGATGAGGAACATGAACATTGATGTCGTGACAAAGGAATTCTACCCAGCGGGGATAATTGCAATGGACACTACCAAATAGCTGAGCTTGAGCAGCATTCCATTCTGGCTCAGCTCGGAAGGGAATATCCGGTGCTGTATGGTGAACGATGGTGAAGGTACTCATCCAGAAATGGTAGACTATCCACGGTAATAACCAGAATTTGACCAATCCCCAAACACCGGTAGTAGCAATCAATAATGGGAAAGCAATTACAGCAAAACCCAGCACCAGTAAAACCGAAAACTTTACTTGAGACTGCTGTTTACCCTCAAACCTGCTCCAGTTAAAATGGAGCACTGCCCAGTGAACAATTGACCCAATCCACCAAAATCGACCCCTGATCAAGTAATAAAGTCCTTGCATCCAACCAGTTTGACTGGCATAAAACTCTGGTGTAAATGGTTCCCACGCATTATCTTCATCAAGTTTATTTGTGTGGGTATGATGGTAATTATGTAGAATCCGCCAGCTATGGAAGGGATAAATTAGTGGTAAAAATAGCATATGTCCCACCCAGTCATTTACCCAACGCCGATTGGCAAAAGAACGGTGACCACAATCATGACCAATCACAAAAAAACCGGTTAACGCAGTGCCGGTAAAAATCCACAAAGCTGGTAACAAAAACCAAGGCATGATTGCTATACCACAGTAACCTAAACAAACTAATAAGATATTTATTATTACCAAAGTCCAGGCTTTACGAGAGTTTTTAGTAAAAACCTCATGGGGTAAGCTTCGTACAATATCTTGCAATTTTAGGGTGTCAGTGGTTACTGGAGGTAGGGAATTGAAGGTTACTTCTTTACTTGCCGATATAGTCATTAAAGAATGAAAATCTACACTATTGCTTAGGATAACTCAGACAAGCGTAATTTTTTTGGACTTGGGCAAAAAGCTAGTACTTTGAATTTAGAATCCCCGCTGCTTTAGCACGGGGAGTGTCAAGTTGTTTGTCACACCTAGTTGCTGACATCAGTTCTTCTCGAAGTCAGGCGTTGCTGCTTGATAATTTGTTGATGCTGTAGAAGAGAATCGACTTCCGCTTGCAAGTGAAGATACTTCACTTGTTGGTCAGTTGGATAGAGAGATTTCATCAATTCTAGCAGGCGGGTGTCGTTAGCTGCTGCCATTGAGGGATTTTTTACAGATTGGGGCTCACCAATCGGACTTGGTGAAGGAGTCAGGTTAGATGAACGAGTTAATAGAGTAGTTGACATCAGTTGCTAAATATTTATTTATGTTGATTCACACCAGTTGGTCATTATATCTCGAATATCCAGATGGATTGTATCCCATGTGTCGGTTTTCCGACTGGCTGAGGAAAAATAGCTAATTGTGATGCTCAAGCTTGACAAGCGTCCTTCGGCTTGGGTAAAATCTTATAGAACAAATGTTCTACACTCAATTCCTAGTTTATATAGAAGGCTCCAAGGCTGATAGCTGAATGCTATCTATTACCTAATTGTGCAAGGAAACAACCATGGTTGCAACAGAAGACAGTAAACAACAAATTTTCAAAAATTTTCAGCAAATTCTGACAGACAGGAAAAAAATTGACTCAAAAATAGCTACTAAAGAAGAGGAGGCAGAAAAAGAAAAAAATAAACAGGTTCTAGAAATTGCCTCTACTTATACCGTCGATAGCATTGTCAAAGGACTTGCTGATCTACAACTAGAGTTTGGTACTATTGTCAATCAACTATCAGAAAAATTATCAACAGAAGCCTCAAAACTAGATGAGCTGAAGCTAGCAATCCAGGTAGAAACAGAGCATTTGCAAGAGTTGCAGCAAATTCGAGTAGTTGCCGATGCTCAGCATTTACTGATTCAAGAAAATCAGGAAAATCAAAGAATGCTGGAGCAGAATGCCTCAGAACAGCGAGAAGCTATAGAAAAAGATAGCTTAGAAAAACGGAAGTTGTGGGCAAAAGAACAAGCAGAATTTGAGAGTGCGACTCAAGAGCAAAACGAACTATTAACCAAGGAAAGGCAACTGCAAGAAGCTGACTCTGAATACGAATTAGAACGGCAGCGTAAAATTGAAGCTGACGAGTACGAAGAGTATAAACGCAACCAAGAACGGGAACTGCAAGAAGCCAATCAAGAGAAAGAAAAGCAATGGTCTCAACGAGAAAAAATTCTCGCAGATAACCAGGCTCTGATTAAAGAGTATCAACAGAAGGTGGAAGCTTTCCCTACTGAGTTGGAGCAAGAAGTCAAAAAAGCTCGGGAAGAAGCCATTAAGGATGTACATCAAGAGGCCAAGGTGAAGGCAGAATTACTGGCAAAAGAGTGGGAATCGACAAAACAGAGTTACGAATTTAAAGTTGAGTCCTTAGAAGCTGACATTGAAAAACAAACGCAACAAATTGCCGAGCTCTCAGCTCAGCTACAAGAAGCACTGAAACAGTCCCAAGCCTTGGCTCTGAGAGCTTTTGAAAATTCTGCCCAGGTTAATGCTCAAGAGAAAGCTAATTAAGCTTATGTCGTTTGTTGTTTGTTGTTTGTTGTTTGTCGTTTGTTGTTTGTCCTCTGTACTATTGAAAAATTAACCATTTAACCATTATCACCATGATCAAGAAACCCAATAGCAAACAAACCAAAGCACAAATTCTAGAAGCTTATGATGAGTTACTCGAAGAGCGCAAGGCAATAGAGACACAACTCAAGCAACTGCAGAAGGAAAAAAAATCCTCCCCACCGGTTACTTCAACTCCAAAATCTGATCAACCTGTAACAGCCATGAAACAGCAGCAAGTCGTTCCCGATAAAATGATCAATACCATTGACAGCATTGTGAAGCTGCAAGCAGGTTTTGGGAGTGCTGTCAGTGAGCTATCAGAAAAACTAACCTCCGAAGCTGCTACCCTGGAAGAATTGCAGGGTTCAGTAACCCAGGAAAAGCAACAGCTGGAAGAATTACACAGTTTAGCAGAAATTGCTGAAGATACACTCGACAGTTTAATCCAAACCTACGAAGACAATGCTAAAACTTTTGAGGAAGAAATCAGCCAAAGGCGTGAGGCTCTCGAGCAAGAGATTCAGGAGTTGAGGAAAGCTTGGGAAAAAGGACAAGAGGAACACAAACGCTCGATTAAGGAAAGGAATGAGGAGCAAGGTAAAATACATCAGCGGGATGCCCAGGAGTACACATATGATTTGGAATTGCGACGGAGTTTAGATCAGGATACCTACAAGCAAAACCAAAAAATCTTATACAAGGAACTAGAAGAAGCGAAAGAACAACAGGAAAAACAGTGGACTGAACGGGAAAATGCGATCGCGGAACGGGAGAAAGAGTTTGAAGAGTTGAAGGCTAAGGTAGAAGCTTTTAAGAAGGATAAGGAAGCGGCAATCAAAAAGGCAAAAGAGGAAGGTAAAGGTATTGCCCACCATCAGACAAAAGTTAAGGCAGATTTGCAGGCTAAGGAATTAGAAGGAAACCAGAAATTCTATGAGCTCAGGATTCAATCCCTAGAACAGACTATTCAAAATCAAGAAACACGGATTCAAAGCCTCTCGCAACAATTAGAAACGGCTCTGAAACAGGTTCAGGATTTAGCAGTTAAAGCGATTGAGGGTGCTTCCAATCTCAGTTCCTATCAGGCGCTCAAGGAAATCACTTTGGAGCAAGCGAAGAATCAAGCTAAGAGCAAGTAAGATCGCATTTTTTATGGGGGGAATGGGATAGATTTTTGTCCCTATCTTCCCACACTCCCCACATTCCCCTGCCAAGGAAAACTCTTGTACTTGAGGTAAAAGCCACCCAAAACTAAGAGCACAATCACAATACTACCCACACCAAGGGGACTAGGTAGCCAAAAGACTACTTCTATATGGTTGAGCTGACCAGGCTGAAGCTGCCATACTAATCGATGGCCATCATCATCGGTCTCTGGAATAATTGTATTGGCTGAGTCCTGAACATTGCTAGCTCCCCAGGGAGTTGCTAAACTAAACTGCAAATCCAACAAGGAATTCGGGCTAATGACAATATCCCCCTTTTCAGAGAGAACACCAAGCGATCGCAAATCTAAATCGTAGCTTAAATGGTTGCGCTGCGCGAGCAAGAAGTTACCTTGAGTTAAGCGGAACCCGGAGTCTAAATTGGGTAAATCTATGGTATCAACTCTCCTAGAGGGGGAATTTGCCTTGGCAACCGGATGAAAAAACTGATTAAATTTAGATGACAATTCTGCTCCATTATTGAAGGGAATGGTCACAATAATGTCCTGATTACCGAGACGCTTGGTTCTACCTCCGAGTTTCCTGGCTCTACGCTCAATGCTTCTGAGCCATTCAGTTGTTTGGGAATTGCTAAAGTTGGTTAGTCTTTCCCCGAGTTTAATCTGCTGAACAATTTCCCCGTGGTGCTGACCGGCAACATTAACTGCAATATCATACTTGACGCAGCCGGAAAGTAACAGCGGTATCAGTAAAATTACTGCAATTATCCGCAAGCGTCCCAGAATCCTACCTAGGAACTTCCATAAATCGATCATCGTCACTTTCACAAATTTCTCCTAAAGGTGTTAGTTGTTCAATGAGGACAACAGTGGTTTTAGTTGCTCAGTTATTTGTGCTCACATGCCCTCGGGAAATTATCAGTACCTGGGCAGATTTGCTCTTAAAAGTGTTATCCTATGTATAGGCGCATAATTAGCCTATTGTAAAGATACTAACAAAAAATAATAGCAAACTCAATCTATCTACAGAAGTAAGCACCTACACAGAATTATTTACCCATCCTCAATCGCTGTGACCCTTATCTTGTCAGGCTTTGAGCTTTTGGCAATATGTTATTAATTTTGTGTACCTGCTTATTTGTTTGAGCTCATTGAGATTTTGTTGGGATATCGGCAATAGGATAGAGACGCACCTCTAAGCAATAGTGCATCTAGCTAATTGAATAAGTCTTAGAGCCTAACTAGGGAGCATACCTACCAAAAAAGCTAGATTCGGTCGTTCTAGCAGAATATCCACAAATGCTTCAACATCTGGTAGGTTTAAATGGTTAACATCTCACACAATCCTTTTATCATTGGTCAGCCAGTTCCCCCAGGAGATCCTGCATTTGTAGGACGGAAAACTGAGATTGCAACTGCCTTCGACCAAATCCACAACCGCAGTAACCTGGCACTTTGGGGTGGTTCAGGAATTGGAAAGTCTTCTTTGCTAGAGCAACTGACTTCACCAAAAGTTTGGCAACAGCAAGAACAAGATCGGTCTCAAGCCGTGATTGTTCTGTTTAGCTGTCTTAATATCTCTCCTTTTCGGAGTACTAGTTTTTGGGAGGAAGTTTTGAGCCTTGTGAGAGATGAGATGGATAATGATTCTCAATTGCAGGCTCAAATCAAAATATTTCTCGAACAGGGACAAGCAACCAAAGATAGCCTCCGACGAGTATTGCGGAAGCTGGGGAAAAAAGGCAAATTCTTGTTGTTGCTGGTGGATGACTATGATGCAGCTTTAATACCAAATGAACAATACACCGAAGCTGACATCGAAACTTTCCTGAGTGAATGTCGCTCTTTAGCCTATCACTCTAGGGAAAGACAATACCTTTCCATGATTGTCACCTCATCCCGACGTCTCAATAAAATTGGTCCACCTCTCAAGCCAGGTAGTTCTCCCTGGTACAACCACTATCTCTTCCAACAATTCAAGGCATTTACTGAAGCTGAAACACAAGAGTTATTAGGTAAGACCATGACATTAGCCCTGCAGGAAGGGGTGCGAGACATTGCTGGTGGTAACCCCGCTTTGCTGCAAATTGCCGGTTATCTTCTGTATCGAGCAACAGAGTCTGGGACTAAGCAAATGGCAGATGTTGAAGCATTTGCCAAGGAATTTGAGAGTGCTGCGAGACATTATTTTCAAGATATTTGGTCTTTGTCTAATGAACTAGAGCAAACTCTGTTAATGTTGCTCGCTTTGTCTAATTTGAAAGGTCGTTTGCATAATCAGCGCTACGATTTGAGGGATCTAGAAATCATCTTGAGCCAAAAAGGGCGAGAGTTGACTAACCTCGAAGAAAGAGGGGTAATTAGCTACACAGTTGAGGAAGGTAAAAAGCAATATTTTTTCTCTTCATCGATTATGGAGCGTTGGGTGATTCAAGAACTGAGTAATAGTGATGATGTTTCACTAGAAAACAGAAAGAAAATATTGCTCAATCTGATGAGTCGTGAGCAAGCAAAAGAAATCACCACAGCAATTCAATGGCTCTGGCAATATAAAGAGGAAATGCCAGCTACCCTTGAATGGATTGGTAGGATCGTCAAAGCTTTACCTCAAGGATTTTTATTCGGTTAACTAGGTTCAAAATCCATTGCACTTTAACCGGAAAATCCCTGGGTGACCTAGGGATTTGAGTTCTCAAAACTAGGATAAATGCTTCATTCCTTCTTACTTGTTACTTGTTACTTATTCAGCAGACCCTAGCGAACAGGTGTAGGTTGGGTGCAGCGAAGCGGAACCCAACGAAGTCTAAAACCATGTTGGGTTTTACTTCGTTACACCTAACCTACATTGAACTACATTGAACCCACAATTAAAGACTCAGAAATCATCAATAGTGATAGTATTATGCCTCAGAGAAACCCTTATATTATCGGTCGTCCTATCACGGAACCAGAAAAATTTTTCGGTAGAGAAAGTCTGTTCCACTTTCTTGAAGACAACCTGAGAGAAGGTACCAAAGTGCTCTTATTGCACGGTCAACGTCGTATTGGCAAGTCCTCGGTACTATTCCATATTCCTAACTTTGTGGTTGAAGATGGATTTCACTTTGTGGCCTTTGATCTGCAAGACAAAGGTCAGCTATCTTTGAGTGAGATACTGCACGAACTTGCCACAGAAATCAGTGATGATCTTGACCTAGATGTAACCCAAGTTACAGTACCTACTGTTGCTGAATTAGAAGCTGATACCAATATTTTGTCCCGTGAATTCTTACCGGCAGTTTCTCAGGTATTGGACGAGGAAAATTTAGTATTGTTGTTGGATGAGTTTGATGTTTTAAGTAACCACAATCCTACGGCAGCTGATGGGGATTTCTTTCCCTATTTAAAGTCCCTAGTTAGTGAGCAAGATCAATTATATATTATTCCAGTAATTGGACGTCAGCTAGATGATCTACCCAAATTACTTGAGCTATTCAAGGGGGCACCCAACCATGAAATTGGGTTATTGAATAATGAAAGTACTAAGCGACTAATTGCCAATCCAGCTCAAGGAGTGCTGAGGTACGATGATGAGGCCATCCAGGCAATTATGGAACTCTCAGCAGGTCATCCTTATTTTACCCAAGTTATCTGTTTTGCTGTTTTTGGACAAGCAAGAGAGCAGGAGAATTGGCAAGTTACTCGTGCAGATGTAGAGAAGGTAGTAGAACCGGCAATTGAGATTGCTGAAGGAGGATTAGCATGGTTTTGGGATGGACTGCCGATTCCAGAGCAAGTAATTTTTTCAGCTGTAGCAGAAGCTCAAAGAATCGCCATTAACCAAGATGAGCGGGTTCCGGAGCAACCATTGAAACTACTCAAAGGGTATGGAGTTATACTTACGGAGCAACTAGAACAAGCTTTAAAACGATTAATCAAAAATGGTTTCTTGAATGATTCAGGACTTAAAGTAACAGTCGAATTAGTACGACGTTGGTTGCTCAAACGTTACCCTCTTCAACAAGAGATTTTAGCCCTAGAGAGTCTAGATTCATTGGCCAACGATCTATATAAAATAGCAGTTGAACAAAGTAAGCGGGAAGAAAAACTGGATGCACTGAAGAATTATGAGCAGATTTTGAAATATAATCCCAACCACTTCAGCACTGTCTTTGAGCTAGCGGAGGGATACCTAAGCGATCAAAATTTTGCTAAAGCAGTAGAATATTACACCAGAGCCTATCAGGTTGATTCAATACTTCACAAAGAAAGATTAGTGCAATCACTGTTGAGCTATGGTAATGAGTTGTGGAGTAAACAACAACCAGCAAACTTGAACCGGGCAAGGAAACAATTCACAAGAGTTATTCAAATTGAGCCAGAAAACCAAATAGCACGAGAGAAACTGCGAGAAATCAAAGATTTTGAGTCTAAAAAATACAGTAAAATTTGGTTCGCTAGATTTATAGCAGCGATAATTGTGGGCATTCCCCTCCTTGTGGCTTTTGGATATTATTTGGGCTATAGTCACTGTTCAAAAGATCTAAAGAAACGAGACGGGATTGGGTGTAGGTCAATCCTACAGAACAAATGTACTAAAATAGTACCTAGTCGCCACTGAAGCCTCCAAAATACAAATGTAGTTCAAGCGTTCTTACAAAATCGACCTGTTCCTGTTGCCTAGAGAGCCGGTCAAGAAACCGGAGTCACGCACAAAACGTCGTCTTCTCTGTCCGGCCATCCGCAGGACTACCAATTGTCCATGCCTCACGTGTGGCTCATCGTCGACAGCGCCACCAACCACACGCGGTACGAATACCGCGACGGGAAGCGCGCCTCCGGCACCGTGCTCTACG
>JAAHGR010000294.1 GCA_010672425.1 Symploca sp. SIO2E6 | reverse complement strand
GTTTAAGCTAGGAATTTTGCCCACCCTACATGGAAGATGCGATCGCTATTTCCTTCCTCCTGCAAAAAGCTGACAGCTGACAGCTGAGGTGCTAGTTTCTTAATAGTTATCGGATTTTTCGTAGTGCGAGCATCTTGCTCGCTATTCTAAAAAGGATTAAATCCCATTAGAAACCTCAATCAGGATGCTAGCACAATCCCGTTCCGCATCAGTCGCATTCCAAACCAATGCGGAAAGCAGATGTTGACCATTGCTCATTTTTTCAATAGTTAAATCCTGACCCCGCCCCAGCTCACCATCAATGCTAGAATGCCATCGTACTTCACCAATGGGCTTATTACTCCCGGCGACAAAGGTAACAGGAACAGACAAATCTATCTTGTCACCAGAACGATGACTTTTAATCAAAGCCTGAGGTTCTGTTTCTGGATGTAGTCCGGTATTGACTCCTCGAAGAGCAACGATGTTGTGAGAATCATAGGACTTTCCCTGATAATTAGCCTGTAGTGTAAACCGGTGAATACCGATAGAGGCTTCGCGGGTTGAACCTCGTAATCTGCCGTTAGCTAGGATTCTGATACCGGGTGGCGTTGACCCTTCCTTAATCTTCCACCTAACTTGATGGTACTGATTCTGAAGGCCCTGGACTCCCAGTAGAAAGGCATAATGGTAACCCCAATCAAACACCATACCACCTGCTGTAGGCATAACAGCGTCATTCAGCCGTGGATAATAGGTGAGAAAGTCAACCGTGTGAACCTCTTTTCTACCTCGAATATTTCCTGTGCGGTGGTAATTGAGCCACCCTTGAGCAAAGCGTCGAGAAGGGAGCCAGACATATTCTCTACCATTAGTTGCTCCGAGAGACTCAACCTTCTCTTGGTATGGGTGAATGGCACTATCTGCAAAATAGCTGGGGTTGATACATTTATAATCATTGATATTCTCACCCGCAGGAATTTCTGAGGGGTCAGGGTCTTTCCCCTGGACAAATTTAAAACTGCCAATGTAGCTAGAAGCAAGATCAATTTCAGAAAGGCTAACTTTTCCGTCTGCCGGGACTTTACCCCGTACCCGCTGAGCAACTACTTCTTCGAGCCAGAGTAAAATTAGTTCCATTGACTCATAGGAATGAGCACAATGTCCTGTACCCTGTTCCATGAGGGTAGACCAGAATCCACCAATACCATTGACCGTACTCACTGCCTCAACATTTTCCTTGGTAGCAGGTTTTCCATCTTTGAAGCAATTGCGACCACTTGTTGAATGAAGTGTCGGTATACGGTAGCGGAGATCGTCTGGGGTAGGTTGATTGGCCACAAGGTCATTGTAATGTTTAATTCCGTGATAGCTGATGACCGCTACATGGTGGTTAGGATTCCTGACGGCTACATTCCACAGAGCAAATCCCTGATTGGAACAAGCTATGAGGATTTCGGGAAGATTTGCTAGTTCGGGACGCTTAGCAATCTCAGCCGCCTCGGTAGAACGTCCTGGACCAAGAGCTACTTTAGCTCGCAGGGCAAAATCCCGATACAAAGGATCATCTACCAATCGACCAGTAAATGAACTATTCAGTACCAAAATAGCCCGCAATGGTTCATCCTTGTCAAGGTTAGGTGGTATGAACCACTTGTCCTCACCAATACTGAACTCACTTATCTGGGCAGACACCCCGCATCCGCATAATGAAATAACAACCAATACTATAGTTGGAATTTTCCACATCATGAGTATTCTTAGAAACGTAGTGCGAGCATCTTGCTCATTATTCTAAAATAGCAATTCATACATTACAGGTGCACACCTATCCCATTATTTCAATAATAACAAAAAATCACTAAAATTGCAACCAACACTCATATTTGGAGCGTGAAAGCGATCGCGTCATTCTTATGGTATACTCATAACTTCACATGGAGCAAACAAACAAAACCCTGTTCCCTTCTTCCCCTGTTCCCTGTTTCCTTCTTTCTTAAGAGCTCGCCTTGGAACGCTTTACGCCCCCAATTGACTCTTGAGAAACAATTCTGTTCCCAATTCCCAATTCCCAATTCCCAATTCCCAATTCCCTAGTTTCTCAAGAGTATAGTTTTACTTAAAATCATGAAATTATATGCCATATCCGATCTTCATACAGATTTTCTAGATAATTGGAATTTAATCAACCAAATTGGCAATTATCATCAGGATGCTTTGATTGTTGCCGGTGATATTTCTGATAATCTAGATATCATTAACAAAACCTTCGATGTGCTACAAAATAAATTCAAATATGTATTCTACATCCCAGGAAATCATGAACTATGGACGAGGAATGAGCAACATGATTCTCTTCATAAATTAGATACAGTTATTCATCTTTGCCGCAACAGAGGTGTAATCACACAACCATATAAGTTTAAACATAATTGGATCATCCCTTTGTTTTCTTGGTATAATTGTGCAATTCCGTTGAATACCAAAAACATTATTGGCGCTTGGGTTGATTATCACCGATGTAGATGGCCTTTGACAGACATAGATTTAGCAGAATATTTTGGCTCATTAAACGAGCCATATTTAAGAACTTATGAAGATACTGTTATCTCATTCTCTCATTTTCTGCCAACGGTTAAATTGTTACCACATCCTCAGGACCTAAAATTTGAAAGATTACCAGAGGTCTCAATTAGTACAGTTTTAGCTAAACAAATAAAACTAATTGATTCCCAAATACATATATTTGGTCATAGTCATATCAATCGTGATGTTTTCATTGATAATGTTAGATATATTCAAAACGCCTTGTCGTATCCCAGGGAAAGAAAACAAGATGTAGTGAATCTGAAGTTTGTTTTAGACCTAGATTGAGTAATGAGTAATGAGTAATGAGTAATGAGTAATGAGTAATAAGTAATGAGTAATGAGTAATGAGTAATGAGTAATGAGTGATGAAGAATTTATCCTACGCCAAAAAGCTAAAAGCTGACAGATGACGGTTAAAGGGCTGACATATGAACGGTAAATATGAAGATTTGTAACAAAAACTGATATATTGCGTAAAAACTTTCTCTTCAGTTGGAGTGATCCGGTGAGTGATTAAGTTATGAGTAGGTAAAGATAAACTGAACCATATTACAAAAGGTAAATACAGCTCAAACCATGACAAACGACAAACGACAAACGACAAACAACAAACAACAAACAACAAACAACAAACGACAAATAACAAATGACAAGTGAACTATCGCAGAAAATTCGTGAGGTACAACAAACTCTACCAAAAAGTATAGTGAGAGATCAAAGTCTCACTATACTGGTTGATTATATCTTGCGATCGCGTCCTCTTTGTCGTCCCTTTCAAGAGCAACCCCTATCCCCTGCTTGTCAAGAGATTTATCAAGCAGTACACCAGCAACTTTTCTGTATTCTGTCCTCGGATATTGACAGGTACAATTTCCCAAATCAGTCTCCTAGGGAATGGTCGATTCAACGGATGCAGGAAGCATTTGCAGCAATACTCACTGACCCTCGTCTCAAGCAACTAGCCCTGGAAGCCAAACAATATGAACCTCGGACACAGCAACGCCAACATCTCTTAACGGAACTCATTAAGGGAATTCAACTCTCTCGTAGACTGATCCGTCCCTATCGAGGTGAACTTACTAGAGATTTTTATCAATTAATTTATGAGGATGCTGTTAATCGAACTTTGCTTTATGTTTTCCAAAAAATTGACTTGTATGACCCGGGACGAGGGGAAGGTAAATTTATGAATTGGGTTAACTTTAGACTCGATAAAATCTTAAAAGAAATCCGAGCATCTTATCAAGTTGTCCAAGAAACGCCGATTTGTAGCAAAGAAATAGATGCTCTGGGAACTTCTGAAGCTAGTCCGACGACATTAGAAATAATCATGCAATATATAGAATGTGACCCAGATGAAATTTTCAAACAAGAGAGGATCAAGCAGCATAATAAAGCCAGCTTCCAAGATATATTTTTGGCTAAACGGATTCAGGGTAAAAGCTGGAAAGAAATTTCTCAAGACTGGGGCATTCCCATGACAACCCTCAGTAGTTTTTATTGGCGTTGTATTAAAAGATTCGCTCCTAAGATCAGACAGCATGTTCAAGACTGTACCTAAGGATCAATAATCTCAAAATAGTTGCAATTTACCTTTAATTAAGTATCCATGAATAAAGTTACACTAAGTTGGCAAATACATCAGAAAGCTAAACAATTTCGTCAACAACAATCTTCTCCATTCAATTTTGCTAACTGCCAGCAGGTTTATTTAAATACTCTAGCAGTGTATGCTGTTAATGACTACCTGAAGCGCCACGGCATAGAAACGGATTTGATGGCCAGTGATAGCTCAGACCCAATCATGCAATCTTTAGCCAATGTTGCTGATTTACAGGTGCAACGGCAAGGTCAATGGGTTAAATTAGAATGCCGTCCTGTATTCTCGGATACAGACTTGGTTTACATTCCAGCAGAGGTTTGGGAAGATAGACTAGGCTATGTTGCCGTAAGGATTAATGAATCCCTGACGGAAGCAACATTACTCGGTTTTACCCCCACCGTAACCACGGAGGAGTTATCCGTCAAACAACTCCAATCTCTAGATGATTTGCTTGAGTATCTTCAACCCACAAGTCAACTATCACCCTTGGTGAATTTGACTCAATGGTTTGATAATATTGTGGCAGAAGGTTGGCAAACCCTGGAAGATTTAATGGGTCAACCAGAAGTCAGTCTAGCCTTCAGAAGTGGCAATCCGGCGACAGTGAAGCGAGGGAAAAAAGTCCAACTGCAAGACCATAGTCTAGGACTAATACTCGACCTGAATAGAGACAAGCAACAACATGTTATTATTGGTGTTACAATTTGCTCCTTACCCAGTAACACACGCTTACCTGAAGGATTGAGATTAACAGTACTAGATGAAACCGGAGAACCTTTTCTCGAAACTCAAGCTGGAAGTGCTGATCATTCTCTGAAAACTAAACCATTTCAGTTTATTGAGCAACTCGAAGAGCAATTTACCGTTAAAATAATATTGGGGGAGGAGAGTGTAACGGAGGAATTTGTTATTCAAACTGAGTTTAGGGACTCTTGATAACCCAAACTAAAACGCTATATGAGTAAGGTTGTTAAACTTAATCTAGAATATGGAGATTTGAGCCAGGGGTTTCAGATTACTCTGGAAATTGATGATGGCCTTTCCCATCGTCAAGTTTTGAGAACTAGTGGTAGTTTACCTGCTAATTTGCAGGTTGGTGCTAACTATGATGATTGGCAGGAAACTTATCGCTGCTTAGAAACAGTGTTCAGACGTCCGGTTGTTCAAGAATTACCGGCTACTGAGCCTCCCGAAGAGTGCCAAATAAGATTTGGCAATCTCAAAACTAGTATCAATCATTGGCTTAGTGCTGAGGAGTTTCGCTCTGTTAAAGAGCAGTTACTCAAAATATTGAACAAAGATGAAGAAATTCGCTTGATTATCCGTTCTAATCAACATGATTTACGGAGATTACCCTGGGAGACGTGGGACTTTTTTGACGACTTTCCCCACGCAGCTGTGGCGATTAGTCCGACCAAATATGGTAAGGTAAATCCGGTTCAACCTCAAAATCGAGTCAAGATTTTGGCGATTTTAGGTAATAGTGAAGGAATCAATATTGCCAAAGACCGAGATTTTCTGGAAAATTTACCCCAGGCAGAGGTGCATTTTCTCGTTGAACCGCAACGTCACCAATTGGAAACCCTATGGGATGAAGAATGGCATATTCTGTTCTTTGCCGGACATAGTTACAGCCAAGGGGATGGTGACTGCGGCTATATTTATATCAATCAAACCGAAAAACTCGCTATTAGCGATTTACGACATACCTTACAACATGCCATTGATGACCAGAAGTTACAACTAGCGATTTTCAATTCCTGTGATGGTTTAGGATTAGCTAATGAGTTGCAGCAGCTGAATATCCCCCAAATGATTGTCATGCGGGAACCAGTACCGGATCAGTTTGCTCAGGAATTTTTAAAATACTTCCTCAAATCGTTTTCTAGTGGGCAATCTCTATATAGTTCAGTCCGCAAGGCACAGAAAAAACTACATGACTTATCGGGGATTGAGAGTAGGTTTCCCGGTGCCAGTTTCTTACCCGTGATTTGCCAAAATCCCACCGTTGCACCGATAACATGGGATGATTTTTTGGTAAAGCCTGAGGTGAAATCAGAGCCACCCCCAACAACTGTCCTCGAAGATCCTCCTGCTAAGAATAACCTACTAAAGCTAATTGGTATAACCATTGCTGCTATCGGACTGTTGCCAGGGACTATTTCCCTTGTCGCCATCGGCAGTTGGTTATGGTGGGGAAGTCCTATCTGTTCCTTCAGGGATAGTCGGACAAAATTAAAGATTAAAATTCCCCAAGGACAAATTTTCAACTATGGGGGAAGTACAACCTCGGTTTCTTTTGCCGAAGCCTTGCACGAAGAACTTAAAACAACCTTGCCGGATTTTCAACTCAGCGCACCCAAGTATAGTGGTTCCATGGAAGGAATTCAACAGCTTTTGGAAGGTTATTTTGCCTTCAGCTTATCCTCTAGCCATCTGCAACCACAACATTTAGCCCAAACTAGGCAACAAGGCGGCTATCAATTAATTCAGGAATCGGTAGCCATTGATGCAATCGTAGTGGGGGTACATCCTCAACTCCAGGTTCCTAGCTTAACCCTAACCCAGCTTAAAGATATCTATACTGGAAAAATTCGCAATTGGCAACAAGTAGGGGGTGCTAATGTGCCGATTACTCCCTATTCCCGCAAACCTGCTCAAAGCGGAACAGTACAATTTTTTATCCATGCTGTGTTAGGAGGAAAACCGTTTAATAACCAAATTGTCCAATGGATTGATTCAACTACCACAGGAATTGGTAAAGTCAGTAATGATCCTGGGGGGATTTACTACGCCTCAGCAACAGAACTTGTTCCTCAATGCGGGATTCGTACCTTACCGTTGGGACTTCCAGGAAAGACTCCGATTGCTCCCTATCGGAATGATTTCGTACCCTTAGAGTCTTGTCCCCAGCAGCGCAATCAAATTAATTTCTCCGCCTTCAAAAGTAGAGAGTATCCTTTAACTCGTAACTTATTTGTGACTATTAAAGATTTTCCCGGTAAGGAAGATGCTCAAGAGCAAGCTGGAAGAGCCTACAGTAATTTTCTCTTAACGGGTAAAGGTCAAGCGATAATTAAAGAACATGGATTTGTTCCTGTGGCTAAGGCTTGTAGGAAGTAATGAGTAATGAGTAATGAAGGTAGCCAACAAAGAACAATAGTGATTGCACGTTCGTGTAAACGACAAGGTCTAGATATAGAGACAATTATGGCAATTACCCAACTGTATAGGGAAGATATTGAAGCATTGTGAGTTGCTTAGGGAGCAATTTGTGAGCTGGTTAGGGAGCAAGATGCTTCTAGGGAGCAAGATGCTCCCACTACGTCATCATTTCTTAGCAGAAGCCAGCCTGCTGTTCCCAGTCCATAATATAGGTGGAAATGGCATCTTGCCAATCAGTGATTGACCCCGACAGAACCTCGTAAGAAACAATTCTGTTCCCTATTCCCTATTCCCCATTCCCTATTCCCTTCTTTCTCGATAGGTACTCAATTATTTCTGCCTAACTGCACTAATTTAGGAGGACGACCTTTCAAACCTGTCATCAATTGCAAAGCATAAATCTTAACAGGGCGAATTCGACGCAACATCCATAAACCTATCCGACGAATCCCTACCACCGGCAACCAATTATTAGAAAACATGCGGTTTAGGGTATCAGTAAAAGCCAAAATCACTAAATTCTCCCATTTACGCCAACGTTCATAGCGCTTAAGTACCCTTACTGTTCCAATATCTTCCCCTTGCTGATGCGCCTCTTGCAGTATTTGCGCTAAAGCAGCGGCATCCCGAATACCCATATTCAATCCTTGTCCACCAACAGGATGACAACAGTGAGCCGCATCCCCGATTAATGCTAGTCGTGATTGGATGTAGCGATCGCTTTGCATCAGCTGTACTGGAAATAATAAGCGATCGCCTTCTAATTCCAAGCGCCCCAATAGTCCCCCGGTGCGGTGTTCCAGCAGTTCTAGAAACTCCTTTTCTGCTAAATCTTTCAACTTTCTTGCTTCTGTATGAGATGCTGTCCACACGACTTGATAGCGATTATTTGGTAGGGGCAAAACCCCCATTGGGCCTCCCGGCCAGAACCGTTCAAAAGCAGTATTATTAGACTTCTCTGGCTTAATCCTAGCTGTTATACAGGATTGCCAATATTTCCAGCCATGAGTGCCAATCCCAGCAGCAGTACGAAGACGCGATCGCGCTCCATCCGCTGCCACTACTAAGCGAGTTCTAAGCTGAGTCAATATGCCATCTGCCTTAAGTTGGATTTTTGCTCCTGAGGCTTGATACTCTACTTCTACTACTTCAGCAGGACATAGCCAGGTAACATGGGGACAATCTGCTAAAAACTCTTGCAATGAACTCAACAAGGGACGATGTTCTCCTACATACCCTAGAGCTTCCGTACCTAAATCAGCTAGTTTAAACTGCACAATACCCTTATGCTCTGCATCCGAAAGCCTAATTTCTCGAAAACTCGTAATCTGAGGCAGTATTTTATCCCAAACTCCAATTCCTGTAAAAATACGCTCCGACAGAATAGAAAGGGCATAAGCTTGCCTCCTTGCCACTGCCACAGATTTAGGTTGTGCCTCAATTAAGGCCACAGTTAACCCAGAATTTTTCAAAGCACAGGCAAGAGTTACTCCCACAATCGAGCCACCCACAATTGCCAAGTCATAAATTTGTTTGTTGTTTGTCATTTGTTGTTTGTTGTTTGTTGTTGGTTGTTTGTTGTTTGTTGTTGGTTGTTTGTTGTTTGTTGTTGGTTGTTTGTTGTTTGTTGTTGGTTGTTTGTTGTTTGTTGTTTGTTGTTGGTTGTTTGTTGTTGGTTGTTTGTTGTTTGTTGTTGGTTGTTTGTTGTTTGTTGTTGGTTGTTTGTTGTTTGTTGTTGGTTGTTTGTTGTTTGTTGTTGGTTGTTTGTTGTTTGTTGTTGGTTGTTTG
>JAAHGR010000293.1 GCA_010672425.1 Symploca sp. SIO2E6 | reverse complement strand
TTCTCCCTGATCACACCACCGATAGATAGTAGAACGCGCCACACCAGCAGCATTAGCCGCTTCCTGATGGTTGCAACCCATCACCAGTTTCTCAATGGCGATTAGCTGTTTTTCACTCAGAGACATATGAGACACCACGCGACTGGATGGGACAAAAAGTTATTAGTTCTTTGTGAAATCTTGAGAAAAAGTTGATAACAGTTTGATAGTACTCGCCAAGCTTAAAACCCTACAGATCCCATCATACCTCACTTTCAGTGGTTGATGAAACATACTTTTTCACTGTCTCAAGCTGTCTCATTGTCCGCATGATCGGGGCTTGTTGGGGATTGCACTGCAAGCTAATGGGAGCCACTTGCTCCTCTCTAAAAATCAGAAATGGTAGAGGAATCAGAAGGAAGCAAAAGCAAACTCTGTCATAATTTGGTCGTACAACAAACGGGTAATTTTCTTGACCCCCATCAACATAGACCTAAAAATGTGACCTTTCTCTGAGCTCTCCTCTGAGATCCGCCTCAGCTGTTCAAACTCAGTTGGGGAAATTTCTGAGCTTTGGAAAGTACAACTTTTCTCAGAATCCTCCGAAACGCTTACAGGCTCTTGGTAAACAGCAGGTTGGTAAACATGATTATTTAGATACTCTATATTACCCGTGCTGTTTACTGGCACACTGTTTACCGAAACTGTCACACCCCTCAAATCCCCATTTTCAGCTTTGGAACGGTCGGGGGCAGCGGCGGAGGAGGAGGCTAATTTAGCCGCTCTCCTTTCAAGGTCTCGCTGCTTCCAATTTTCAAAAATCTGCTGCCTCAGTTGGGGAACAGCTACAGGCTGATAGAAGCGCTGCTGATTGCCCCTTGCTCCTCTCTGAACAGCATCACCAAAAGAAAGTCCTAAGCATTCCCTGAGATACCTCTGAGCGATACTAACAGGACTAGGAAAGCGGGGCTGACCATCTTTACCCACCCTGTCAAAGTTGAAAGAAAGTCCCAGGACATCCTTTATCTGGGTTTTGAATTGAGAAGTTTTGATTGAGAGGTCGATAAGCTCTTGTGAGTCGTTTGTCCATTCACAATCAAGCTCAAACAATTTAGGTATTCCCAGCATTTTCAAGAAAGCCAGTTTTCCCCCTATCATTCCTTTGTTGGCATCAGGCAGGAATAACTCCTGATCTCCTAGTTCAAGTAGATGCTCCATCCTGCTTTTCTCACGTTCATTGAGAAATTCCTCTCCTTCGGTTAGATAGTAGTGAAGCTGTGCTTTTGAATATTCTCCTTTGTCATCCAATTCCACTAAGGAAGGGGTTACTACATCAGGACTACCGTATCTTTCTACCAACTCTCCCTTTCGCTGCTCTAGTCTTTCAGCTTCTGTTTTTACCTGCTTTTCTTGGAGAGATTTTAACCGGGTACTATCGGGTGTTGCTTCAGAAGCGATCGCTTGACGTTGAGCCTGGTAATTGATGTCCCGGCATTCTTTGAGCTCCTCTTTAATTAACTCCTTCCCTTTTGCTTCATCCTCTTCTGCCATTTCACTCTCATAATTTCCCTCGCTTACTATGTGACCCTCAGCCACCAACGCTCTGACAATTTCATGGCGGTAGCGAACCATCCCTAGATTGATTCGAGCCGCCATTTTTGCCCAGGTCTTGAGTGCTTGGGGCTGGAAACTACTGGCTGATTCCCAATCAAAATTAAAGTCAGCTTGGGCTAATTGAGCAATATGAGCTTTAAACTTATTGTGAGTACCCTCTATTAGACGCCTAGGACTGATCGACTTATTACCGATACTGCCTAATCCGTAGCTTTTTGCCCAAACGTGACGAGGGACTGGTTCTCTCAACCTTGCCATCCGTTGTAGAACAGAGGGGACGGGGATAACCCCTTGGGCAAAGTCCCAGACCGAGGTAAAGTGACCTTTGAGGTCAATGCTTACCCCCGTTTCAATTGTTGGGCTGGCAATAGCAATATCAAAGTCTTTGAGCGTTTCATCTAGCTTGTCAATACAATCGTAAGCTGGATGACCTGGAGTGCTGACTGATTCAGCATCAATCCTCAAAATTTTCAGTTCTGGGAACTCCTTGTGTAAATAAGCCTCAAGGTTCTGTGTTCCCCACTTTGATTTGGCCTTCTGACCATCGACAAAAATAAGAACTTTTTCCCCCTTACGGATGCGACTGATAAGGACATCAAGCATTTCCTTCTCATCAGACCAAGCAGTCACATTCCAAGGGTCGGGATTACCTTCTTTTACTACAATCCAAGGCTCAACCGGGAAGTCAACTAATGATTTTACATAGTCAATGCTTACATCGCTTAAATCAGCATCAGAGAGATAAACCTTTCCGTCTTCAGATGACAAAACATTCTGGATGAGCTGTTGAAAGTTTCGCAGAATTTTAACTCGATGTTTAGCTACTTCAGTATTGGCATTGAGTAAATGCCATATCGACTGTTCGCACTCGTCAAGGATAACTAGACAATTCTCCCAGTCTTCCGGGTCGAATCGGGCTTGAGAATTAAGTCTGAGCGAGTCAAAGCATAGTCCAAATCCAAAAACACCCTTAGTTTCTGATTGACCGATTTCCTCCACGTAATCAATACCAAATCTCTCACATAATGCTCTTCCCAACTGTGTTCTGTGAGTCAAAACAAGAACTTTCTGCCCTCTGTGTTGAGCCTCAGCACAGATTTTTACAAGCCATTCTGTTTTACCTGACCCCTTAGGAGCTTTGAGACAGATAAGTTTAGCACTCTTCGGTGGGGCAAAATCCCCAATATATTTAGTGCTGCTATCAAGTCTTAGTGAAGCTGGGTAGTTGAGTTCTAACAAGTAATTCGATTGCCAGTCTTCAAAAAGCATTGCTTTCTCATAAGACTTGATGAAGTGTTTCTCCCCCTTGGAAACAATTAAATCATCAACCCCCTTGATTGTTGGCTCCCATTGAATGATTTTGACATCACAATTTCTGTCTTGTAGTTGGGATGCAGTTGACCAAACTGCCTTCCTATTAGCTCTCCTAGTTTTTCGTTTTTCATCTTGGTCAAAAGCAAAATAGAAGTCCCGCTCAAGATTTGTAAAACATTCTAGCTGGGGGAGCAAGCATGGATTGCCATCATTCTTACAATAAGCTCCCCAAATTCCTGGAACACCTATTGCCGCGAAGCCAAGGGATAATAATGCTCCTGTTTTCTTGGCTCCCTCGGTAAGGATGATGGGAATTTCGGGATGGTCAATAACCCATCTCCAGAAGCCCAAGTCATCGCGGGTGTGATCAATATCTAATAATAGGACTGGTACATTGTAGCGGCGTCCTACCATCTTCCAGATATGTAATGGGACTCGTAGCGCAAAAAGCTCAGAGGGGGTTTTAAGGGGATGCTCGTATTTTATGTACTTACCCTTCTTTGAGTCAATTCGAGGGGCATCAGGCTTAAAGCAGCCCCAGTCTGAGGAGTTTCCCGTTTCCGGCTCAACCCCAGAGCACCACCAACCACCATCTTCAATGTGGCGATAGCGCTTGAGAATCCATGCCGGAAGCCTACCACTGTTGAGTCTCCTGATAGATTGGCTGTAGCATAAATGCTCATATGGGGATTGTCCTTCTGACCATTGAACATTGAGGTCAGCGATATCCTTGTCTACAGCGCTTCCATCTATCCATTCTCTCTGATATTGTTGATGCCGTGGGGATTGTGAGCTCATTTTGCCTTCATCTCAAAAGAAAGTGATGGGATGAAAGCTTCTCAGTTTTTGCTTATCTGGATTTTGTCAAGGGTAAATTGTAAATAAGCGGTTGACAAAATCCAGATAAATTAAATACGCTCAATATAGATTTAGATTTGGTCGGAGGTGACCGAGGGAGCGTGAAAAAGCTTTTGTTGAGAAGCCTTCGATTTTTTCTTTGGAATCAAAGAAAAGCCTTATTGCCATTTATATTAAACTAGCTGGGCTGCTGGCTATATAAAAATCTTTTTGCGGATTTTTTAATCAAAAACCTGATTATTTCCCGATCGCACTCCCCCAACCCCACCCCGATCCACTGATCCCGAAATACAGGTTCCTAGATCACATTGCCTCCAGAACCTGCTCAGCAGTCAGCTCCAATTGAGGGAAAATCCTCGAAACAATCCGCTGTAACCCATTGAACTCAGTTGCCTGATACTGACCATTAAACAACACCAATACAGTTACTAACTGTGCAATAGGGTCAACAATCCAGTATTCAGGAATGCCCCGCTCCTGGTACTGTTGTACTTTATCAGTGTAGTCCCTCTGGTAGTTCTCATCTTTTTGATTACGGTAGGGGCTGACCACCTCAACAACTAACTGTGGGGGAGCCATATCGAGGGTGATAGCCATTTTGCCCAACTTTGCCATCTGTTGTATGTGTTCTGGTCTAACAACAGTTAAGTCAGGTTGGCGGTTGAGGGGCATTCCGGGGAATACAGGAACGGCTAGGTCTAATTTTTGGAGCTTTACTTGTCGCATAGTCACGAAAGTTTCAAGCTTACGTCCCAAATATTGAGCTATCCAGCTGTTTAATTCACTTTCCGAGGGCACTGGTCTTAACTCCCCATCAAATACTTCATAGCGGTTGTCTGTGCCATCGTCATATTCGAGATATTGCTCAAAGGTCAGTTTAAGGGGTGTGTAGGTCATTTCCTCCGCTCCTTTACTTGTTGGAAACCATTCTCACTGGAAACATTTCCAGTGAGGATTTCTGTGTGGTCAGAAAGCGATCGCATCAACTAATCTGATTCTCCTTCTCCTTCCCAACGTTTCTCCAATTCATCGGCTGAAATACCCTCATAATGGGCTAAGTCTTGTTTTTGTTTTTCGATTGTGTCGAAATTAGACTCTAGGTTTGTAGCAACAATCTGTCCAGCAAAAGTTGATGGAGGCTTGCCATGAATTCTCGCCCACTCTTTGAGTTTTCGATAGTTGTATTTACTGACAGTGATATAAAGCCTCACATTGTCTTCTGTTGCCATTTCCCTTTCCATTAAGTGTCTCCTCTATATTGTCCCCTAAGTCTCTCTATAGCGACCATAGAGAGACTTATTTTCACTTTCATATTTCAAGATACTCATTAAAGTCACTTGACACTCTCTCATTAGTCACATTATAGTGACTTTAGATACGCAGTGCAACGACTGCACAGCACTGCATAACACTGTAAGGAGAGTGCCAAATGGCTAAAACAATTGATACAGTAGACTTTCAGCAAATTGAAGCGACCACAAATGAACCTGCACTGCAAGCTGCACTGCAATGCACAGTGCAACCAGAGTGCAATGCACTCACACCTAGTGCAGAGGAAAAAACCAGTGAGTGCAACGGATACACCATTAAACAGATTGCACAGGAGTTAGGTTTATCCAAGCGCTCAGCCTACAAATATGCCAAGGATGTTGTAGAAGTTTGGTACTGGCTAGATGAGTCAGAGTTCCGCTCCGATGGCATTTACACAGAATTTGCCCTACAGGAGATGGTCAACCTGAAGGCTTCAAAGTCTTTGGATGTCTACCGGGAAACTGTAAGAGATGAGTATGCACAAACAGTTCAAGAAGTCTCACAACCAGAAGTAACCGGAGGACTAGCGCTAATCACCCAAGAAGACAGTCCCTTTGCAGGATTGGCGGTGACAACAAAAGCTTCAGATCGCGTCCAGGTCTTGCAAGGTGAGCTAGAACTCATCTCCTCATCTGCTGATGAGGATTTCGGAGACTTCCTAGCGATAGCAACTGAGCTGGAGGCTGAAGACGAGGCATGGTCAGAGCAAGATGAGATCGAATTTCAACTTATGCGTAAGCGCAATGCTAAAAAATGGTTGAAGCGTCGAGCAATTCTGGAGCGTGACAAACAGCAAATCTTACAGGGAGATGTCCCCTTAGCAAAAAAGTCCTAGGTCAAAGGAGAGATGTTTTCCTCACCAAAGTTCAACATCCCTCCCCGCATGAAGAAGGCAAAATACCCACAGAAATTATGCCACAAACTGCTACAGCCCTAGCAGACTCCTCTTCACCCCATTGCGGATTACCCAGCCTCCAAGAGATTGAGAAAGAGCGCAATCTAACTAATTTTCAGATGGCTTTATTCATTAGAGGGGTTGATTTGGAGACAGCTTGGGAAGCTGCAAAAGTAATCACCAGCATCAAACCTGGTTTTATCATTTCCCGTGCCGAATATCTATCAATTTGCCAAGCATTAGCACAAATCAAATGATAATGTTGCTCATTGAAATTACTGCTTGGATTACAGCTTTTGAATTAATCGCACATTTAGTGGAAGTCCGCATCATGAATTTCGACGAATACCAACAACAAACAGAGGGAACTTTTCAAGCACCCCCTAGCCTTGAAGCTCGTCTAAGCTATCTTACATGGGCACTAGGAGTATCAGCGAAAGCTGGTGAGTTAACTTGGCGAGTTACCGAGCTTATCAATCACGAAGATGGAATTTTGGATTATCAAAGTTCTGTCCAAATCACAGAGACGATGGGATTTTTGCTGTGGAATATGGCGCGTCTAGCTTCAGAATTTGGGATTGAATTGAATGACATTGCCGTATCGAACCTGCAAAGAATATCTAATCTGAATAACCCTTAATGGAGAGTAGCGCTCTCCCCGTCCAAAGTTTGAGCGCTACCCCCAAATACCAACCATCCCAAGCAAAAATACTTAAGGATTTAATCAATTATGGCACAAGCCACCACAACACAAGATTTCGCACCACTACCCCAGTACAGGCAAACCAAATCTAGTAATGAAAGCTGGATTGCAGTAGCGACCGTTAAGACTGACCACGACGGGACTACTACCCAGCATCTCCAAATTATCAGCAAGCAATAAAGCCAGTGGCCGGGTGCAACTCCCGGCTTGATTCTATGGAGGAAGAAACCGCATTCCAAGTAGACCAAAACCAAGTAGAGGAAGCATTTGAACAGTTCGACTTTGATGATTATCTGTTGGATTTACTCAAAGTAGTAGATGACCAACAACAGAAACTACAAGTATCCCACGGGGTTTTTCAACACAAATCGGAGGAATTAAGATGGCAAGACCAAGCTTAAGTAAGAATGCTTCACAGCGTAGAGGAAGGAGCCTTGCCAAGAAAGCTGTAGGAGCTACCAAGAGTACCTCAAAAACAGCATCTAAGTTAGTTGAGGAGAAGACATCTGATGTCAATATACCTACTTTAAGTTTTACTTCTCCAAATGAAATAGAAAGTCAACTTCCTGAATTCAAGCCTCAAGAATATAAAGTATCTGACCCGCTCAATCCTCCTAAGTCAATGCCTCAAGCGACACAATCTCAGTTTGTGTCAGCCAGTAGGATTTATGACAGTGGAATGAGAGCGCTTCAGCTAACTGGGAAAGCTTTTGATTTAACAAGTCTGCGATTCCAAGTTGAGGGTAAGAAGGCTAAGGCTTTTAGTGCTGGAGCTCAAGCTGCTACTGCATTTGAAAAAGCTAAAGGCGACTTTACTGACTATCAGATTCAGCTGCAAAATAACCAGCAGAAAAATATTGAACTGAAAACTGCCAAATTGCGCACAACTACAGCTGACAAAATTGCAGCAATAACCGAAAAAGAACTCAATCAAAAATTATCTCAAGCTCGTGCTGGGGCTAAATTGGCGAAACTTCAGACACAAGAAAAACAGACAAAACTAGCTGAATTTAAACTACAGCTAACACCACGAGTATAGACATTATGCAGCTCAAAGAACTACGAATTCTAGCAAAATCACTTGGAATTATCCGCTACTCAAGACTCAGAAAAGCGGAGCTGGAATGGTTGGTATTAAAACGCCAAAGAGGTCAATCAATTCCCTTGAAGCATCTCAAACCACAGTTGGTTTTGAAGCAATTAACCCAGAAACCGGCTTGGGAGTGGGAGCTCCTAGAACTAGAAGCTTTGAGCTGCAAGTGCCTTGAGGCATTAAGCTACATCATGGGCATTCCTAAATCTGGAAAAAAAGAAGAGAAAATTCAGCAATTAGCAGCGTGAATTATGAGAAAACAGATAATCATCGGTGGCTCGACTGCTTTCGGAATATCTGCTTTGTTACTAGCCACTGGACTGCTCAAGCCTACAGTTAAACTCGTAGCTTTGAGTAGTCTGGGAATCATTCCAGTTAGCATAATTGTCAGTGAGAATATCCACCGTAAAGCTAATCAAAAAGTACTCCAGCTAGAGAATTCATTAAGTCAGGCTAGCGGTGAACTAAAGCAACTGGAGACTGTCCAGGGTGATAATGGCCGGTTATCTCAAAGTCTGGCAGAGTCGAAAACTGAATTATCAAGGGTTCAGAATTCACTATCTTTGTTAAGCACCGAATACAGGAAGCTACAAACCTCATATCAAATTCAGGGTGCTCATTTTGAGGAGTTGAAAACCAAGACTCAGAATCTTTCGGCACAGCTGGCTGAGTATGAAGAAACTTACTCCAGTGAACTTGAAAGCGAGGTACAGCAAAAGGTTCAGGAATATATCACCCAGGATAGAGAAGCACTCAAGAGTAAATACAGAGCGCTCTTAGAAGAAGGTGAGGCTATCTATGCTGAGGCAATGTCAATAAGTGAGAAGTACAAGGCTTGGGCTGGGGAAGTAGCCAAGAGGCATCAAGACAGAAAAGCTTACATAATGGGGCTCACGGGTGAATTCAATAAGCGGATTGGGGAAGCTCAAGAGGCTTGGGAAGTTGAGCGCAATCTTTTGCTCACCCAGATTGAAACTCTGAATGAAAAAGTGGCTCGACTCCAGCAACAATTAGCTGGTGATCTAGTTGAGCCTGTTTACTTTAAGTGTGGGTTCTCCCCAGAAGGACGGATAGCTAATGCTGTGGCTGAATGGCTATGGAATCATCAGCAAATTCCAGTCAAAGTTACAGGGGTTGAATCTGGTACAGATAGCATTCTGATTGCTGGCTACTCTTACTCCCACTCTATGCCTGTTGAGGAGTTAGCTATTGTAATAGAGGCTAATTCCCCCCTGACGGGGTGACAATTTTGGCTACAATGTAGATTTAATGAGAGTTGCAGCTCTGTTACCTCGTTTATAATTGGGTCTTTTATGGGGAGAAAGAGCCATTAAAGATTCCGCTATTTTTTCAAAAAAA
>JAAHGR010000292.1 GCA_010672425.1 Symploca sp. SIO2E6 | reverse complement strand
CAATAGTGCTTTTTGTTCAGGGCTTAGGAATAGACGGAGCTTCCTTGATTTTCTTGCTGTCGCTTCTAAGTCCGTGCATTCTGCAAGAGAAGACCTCAAGGATGGCAAGAATATCGGCTGTAAGTTCGGTTTCTCGACAGTACACTTTTTGGTCAAGAACCAGGATTTCTCCACCGTTTTGCTCCACCATGAACTCGAATAGTTCAAATCGTTTTCTACACAATCTGTCTCTACAGGCAATAACAATCTTGAGCTTATCGCCTCGCACTTCTCTGACCAGTAAGGCTTGCAATCCTTTGCGTTTGAAGTTAAGTCCACTTCCGATAGCGCTGCTGAGCCGACGTTAGGAGCGTCTGCTTCTGATTTTACCTTCATCTGCGTACTTCCTCAAAGTGTGGGGATGCAAGCCCAGAAATTCGACCGCCTTTCTGAGTGGTATATATGCCATAAGTAAACAGTAGCATATATAAGCGAATGTAGGTAGATTGATTACTGTTGATTAACCTTATCCAACTGAGAAACACTATACACTATACTTCCTCGCAAGCCCCAATACTGACCCAGCTACTAGAACCATCTGCCCAATGTTCTTTTTTCCAGATTGGAGCGTTATGCTTAAGGGTATCAATGGCATACTGGCAAGCGGCAAAGGCTTCTGAACGATGGGGACAGCCAACAGCCACTAGTACACTAATTTCACCAATTTGTAACCGACCTATGCGATGATGAATTACGACTCGATTCGCATCGGGCCATTGCTGACGGATTTCAGTAGCAATTGTAGCGAATACTTGCATTGCCATTGGTTCATAAGCCTGATATTCCAGAGTAACTACCGGCTTACCATCGGTTTGATTGCGTACAGTACCACTCATAACGACTACTGCTCCATTAGCTGGATTATCTGCTAGGGTGTAGATTTCGGTCAGGGATAATGGTGCAAAACGAATGGCAAAACTATCTTGAGGATGTTCTCCAGTAGTCAAGGTGTTAGGTGGTAGGTGGTAGGTGGTAGGTGTTAAGTTACGTGACACGACTAAAAAGAAAAAAAGGAGTGGTTCAGAAACCGGGTTTCTAGGAAAATTTTGGATTAGAAGTGAAGAAAGCTCAAAGAAACCCGGTTTCTTAGTTTAGAGTTGTTACTTGTTACTTGTTACTTATTCTCACTCGCCCTACTTACTACTCAAAGCAGCAATTGAGACTTTAGCAGCAATTTGCTTAGCGATCGCAATTAGTGCCTTGGCAGACGCCGACTCAGGGTCAGCGACGACAATCGGCAATCCTTGATCTCCTCCCTGCCGTAAGGAAATTTCTAGGGGGATACAACCTAGTAAGGGAATGTCGAGTTCTTGGGATGTCTTCTCGCCACCTCCAGAACCAAACAAGTCATACTGTCGGTCTGGCAGGTCTGGTGGGATAAAATAGCTCATATTCTCTACCAAGCCCAAAACTGGCACTCCCATTTGCTGGAACATTTTTAAGCCCCGGCGGGAGTCCAACAAAGCCACATTTTGTGGTGTTGTCACAATTACAACTCCTGCCATCGGCACTGCCTGAGCTAAAGTTAGTTGAGCATCCCCAGTTCCTGGTGGCATATCTACAATCAGATAATCTAATTCACCCCACTCTACCTGATAGAGAAACTGGCGAATCACCCCATTCAACATCGGTCCTCGCCAAATTACTGGTTGATCCGGGTCAATCAAAAAACCCATGGAAACTAGCTTAACACCTTGGTTAAACGCCGGTTCGAGTACGTCTCCTTGTTGAGTTTTTTGTACCACCACCTTGGCATTGTCTAATCCCAGCATTGATGGAGCATTAGGGCCATAAATATCAGCGTCAATTAGACCAACCTGGGCTCCCGTATGGGCCAGTGCTACTGCGACATTTACTGCCACAGTACTCTTCCCCACACCACCCTTGCCACTGGAAATTGCCAGAATGTTTTTGACCCCAGCAATTCCGGTACGATCCGGCAGTGATTTTTGCTGAGGTGTTTCTGCGGTAACATCTACTATTACCTCTTCAACACCGGGTAACTGCTTAACAGCCTTTTGGCAATCTTCAACAATAAATTCCCGCAAAGGGCAGGCAGGAGTAGTCAATACTAAGGTAAAACTAACAGCACCGTTGTCAATTTTGACATTCCGGATCATATTCAATTCCACCAAACTCTTACGGAGTTCAGGGTCTTCTACCGGTCGTAATACTTCTAAAACTGAGTTAGCATCAAGCATAAGACATTTACATTTTGGTTAGGGACTGGGGGAGATAGGGGAGCTGGGAGAGCTGGGGGAGAGGAATTGGAGCGTATCCAAACAGTATTGGGACAAGGAAGAAAAGTGAGATATTAACAATTCTCCATTCTCCATTCCCAATTCCCAATTCCCAATTCCCAATTCCCCATTCTCAAATCTGATGTTCTGCTGCCTGTGCTAACTCGGACACGACACGAGCAGCGTAGGGGCGAATGAACCACCATAACAGAGGTGATAACCAACCTCGCAGGGTGACAGAACAGGACACATAAGTACCCAACAGTGTAGATTTAATCTGGTAAGTTACCCGATTCTCCACTCCAGGGATGGCTAACATACGCATACTGAGTAACTCACCCGGTAGAACACTCTCAACAAAAACCCGCACTGGAATCGGTAGTAAGCGGGTGACTACTTGGTAAATTAAACCAGGTTTAGCGATTAATCCTCTGGGAGCATTGGTACTGGAAAGTAGGGGATGCCAGGACACATCAGCTAAATTGATCAATTTTTGCCAGAGAACTTCTACTGGGGCACTAGTGATGACACGATACGTCTTAAAGAGGGAAAATTTCGAGCAAATTCCCTCTTTACCATCCATGAACTTGAAGGAAAAATTAAGAATCATGATATCGCTTCAACAACAACGCTCAGGCAAATTTTTACCCTAATAGGGAAATAGCGTTGCCGGTAAAATCCCTTTACCTAGAATATAACCACAACTGCCATTGAAACAATTGATTTTAAAGAAGCAATTCAAGATAGTATCATTTGGGTTAACTAGATTGAAGTAGAGAAAATGACAGGTTTGAAGACATCAGCAAGAGACTTGGGTAATCATACAGAAACGACTACTACCAATCCTTTACCTGCTCCTGGCTCCAGGGAACGAGTCAAGCAGTTTATGCAACAGCTCCAAGATACAATTTGTGATGCTTTGGTAGAGCTTGACGGTAAAGGCACTTTCCTCGAAGATGTTTGGGAGCGGGCCGAAGGGGGTGGGGGTCGTTCCCGGGTCATACGTGAAGGTAACGTGTTTGAGCAGGGTGGGGTCAATTTTTCAGAAGTTTGGGGCAAGAACCTACCCCCCTCGATTTTAAAACAGCGTCCCGAGGCTGCTGGACATGGTTTTTTTGCTACTGGCACTTCAATGGTGTTACATCCTCGTAATCCCTACATTCCGACGGTCCACCTCAACTATCGCTACTTTGAAGCAGGTCCAGTCTGGTGGTTTGGTGGGGGTGCAGATTTGACCCCTTATTATCCCTTTGCTGAGGATGCAGCAAATTTCCATAACGAGTTCAAAAAAGCTTGTGATGCTCACCATCCTGAATATTACCCTGTGTTTAAGCGCTGGTGCGATGAATATTTTTATTTGAAACACCGTCAAGAAATGCGGGGTGTGGGCGGCTTGTTCTTTGACTATCAAGATGGCACGGCAAAATTGTATCGTGGTCCACACCAAGATAGCCCAGCAGCAGTTTATAGTGAAGAAGTGGGAGATATAGAAGATCGAAGTTGGGAAGAGCTGTTTGCCTTCATTCAAGATTGCGGTGCTGCATTTATACCAGCTTATGAGCCCATTGTCAAGCGACGACGGGGGATGGAGTACGGAGAGCGCGAGCGCAACTTCCAGCTATATCGCCGGGGTCGTTATGTAGAATTTAACTTAGTCTATGATCGAGGTACAATATTCGGCTTGCAAACCAACGGACGTACTGAATCAATTCTTATGTCTCTACCCCCCTTAGTTCGTTGGGAATATGGCTACCAACCTGAACCTAATACACCTGAAGCAAAACTGTATGAAACATTCCTCAAACCCCAAGACTGGGCTAACTGGGATAGTACAACCTCACAAAGTATGTGAGTTAGACATTCCTTGAGGTGAGTAGTGAACGGAGCGCCAACATGGGTGATCAATGTCTCATGCGTTAATTAACGTACCACTACACAACCACTATATCGCTACTCGGGAGCTCATAGCAAAGCTGCCACTGTAAGGAGATACTGATGATTCAGATCGATCAGAAAACGCATATAACGCCAGATGATACAGAAGTAATTGTTTTGGCTCCAGTCGGACGCCTAGATATCACAACAGCTTGGCAGTTTCGCCTGAAATTGCAAGAGTGTATTTCCAAACTCAGCTGTCATGTGGTCATTAATCTCAGTCAGGTTAACTTCATTGATAGCTCTGGGCTAACATCCTTGGTGGCAGGAATGCGGGATGCTGACAAAACTAAGGGCAGCTTCCGCATTTGTAATGTCCACCCAGAAGCCAAACTAGTATTTGAAGTTACAATGATGGACTCAGTATTTGAAATTTTTGATACTGAGGAAGAAGCTTTGGAAGGGGTTCCCCGTAGTATGGCATCTTGACACACTCCCTGTTCAGAAAGTCTTTTGTTCTTTGTCCTAATGGCCAATGACCAATGACCAATGACCAATAACGATCAATGCAAAAAGTTGATTCTAGAATGCTGCCTTGGCAAACTTGTCTTTAAGCGAGACAATATTCTTACGTTCCCCTTAATGTCACCCTTTGTGAATAAAGTTCGCACAGTCTCGGATACCAAACGAGATTTTTACAACCAGCACACCCGTCCAGTCAACTCAATCTACCGACGGTTTGTGGAAGAGTTGATGGTAGAAATGCATTTACTGTCGGTTAATGTTGATTTTCGCTACGATCCCATTTATGCCTTGGGGGTAGCAACGTCCTTCGATCGCTTTATGCAGGGCTACCGTCCCTCACAAGACCAAAAATCGATTTTTAACGCTCTGTGTCAGTCAATGGGGCAAGAAGCACAGCAGTACCACAAGGACGCTGAATTGCTCAGAGGACTCTCAGTGGGTAAATCTACCGATGAATTAATCTCTTGGTTTAGTTCCCCAACCCCCTTGGATACTGCTGGAGATTTTCATACTACTGTCGCTGTGATCGCGGATAATCCTAACTTTAAATACAACCGTCTGTTTGCTATTGGTTTATATACCCTGCTAGAGCAGACAGACTCAGAGCTAGTTAAGGATGAAAAGCAGCTTACCGAGGCACTCAAACAAATTGCTCAAGTTCTCAATCTCCCTGAAGAGAAGTTGCAAAAAGACTTGGAGTTGTACCGCTCTAACCTGGAAAAAATGGCTCAAGCCCAGAGTGTCATCAAGGATGTGATCAAAGCCGAGCGCAAAAAGCGGCAACAGCGAGCTCAGGCACAGGCTCCCGGAGCAACAGAATCTACCGAGGACTCTGATGAGTCTCAAGATGAAACATCTTCATCTGATGCTTGATAAGGTGATTGTTGTTTGTTGTTTGTTGTTTGTCGTTTGTTGAATGTTCTTTTCATTCAACTCCCCTCTTGGGAGGGGGTCGGGGGGTGGGTTGCCCCTCCTAGGATGGGAATAATCTGGAAATCTCCAAATGCCGCGTACCCCCAAGTTAACTTTTGATCGGGGCACTCTGCTCTTGCATCCACCACCCAGAGGGAAAAGCTGGGTGGATTATGCTACCTGGGATGACAGGGTAGAGAAGTTTCGGATACCAGGGATTTACTACCGCTCTTTGATCGAAACATTACAAGCAGAAGGGACTCCCTTTAATGATGAGGCAAAAGAATTTTACCCACTGGAACTAATACCTAGCTTTGAGATGGAACCTTACCTCCACCAACAAGAAGCACTACTGAGTTGGAAGCAGGGGGGACGTAAGGGGGTGGTGGTATTGCCGACAGCTTCTGGTAAGACTTACTTAGCCCAATTAGCAATGCAATCAACACCCCGCAGCACCTTGATTGTAGTACCAACCCTAGATTTGATGCATCAGTGGTATGCTCAGTTAGAGGCAGCATTTCCTGATGTTGAGGTGGGATTATTGGGAGGAGGTTCTCGCGATCGCACACCGATCCTGATTTCTACTTATGATAGTGCTGCTATCCATGCTGAATCCTTGGGTAATTTGTATGGATTATTGATTTGTGATGAATGTCACCACTTACCGACAGACTTCTATAAAGTAATAGCCGAATATGCCATTGCTCCTTACCGCCTCGGACTTACTGCCACTCCGGATCGCTCCGATGGACGTCATCATGAACTAGATACCCTGATTGGCCCGGAAGTCTACCGTAAAACACCAGAAGAACTTGCTGGTTTAGCCCTAGCCGAACATAAAGTTGTTCAAATTAAGGTTAAACTTTCTCAAAGAGAACGCGATCGCTATAATACTGCCATTAAACTACGCAATGAATTCTTGAGAGCTTCCAAAATCTACTTAGGTAGTATGGAAGGTTGGCAGAAGTTTGTTATGGCAAGCGCTAAATCCCAAGAGGGACGTCGTGCGATGCTCGCTCACCGGGAAGCGAAGGAAATTGCCCTGTGTACAGAAGGTAAACTGCGGGTACTTATGGAGTTACTAGCCCAACATTTCCCGGAGCGCATTCTGATTTTCACTAACGACAATGCTACTGTCTACCGTATCTCCCTAGAATTATTAATTCCTGCGATTACCCATCAAACTCCAGTCAAGGAAAGGCATGACATCCTCACTCACTTTCGTGAGGGAGAATACAAAACTCTGGTTGCTTCTCATGTCCTCAATGAAGGAGTAGATGTCCCCGATGCTCGCGTGGCAATTATTTTATCAGGTACGGGTTCCGGTCGTGAGTATATTCAACGCTTAGGTAGAGTTTTACGTAAGGGTACAGAGCAGAATAAAATTGCCATTCTCTATGAAGTGGTGGCAGAAAATACCAGTGAGGAAAGGACTTCTGAACGACGTCGGGGAACTAGGAGGGAAGCACCACCGAGTAAACCAGTAGAAAAACCAAAGCCGAAACACCGACAGTTGGAAATTATACCATCTCAACCTTATGAGGTGGAGCCTACTTCTACTCCCAAGGCAGCAGAGTCAACGGCAAAGTGGGGGGAAGAAGAGAAATTTTAGATTTTAGATTTGGTAATTGAGGATTTGTTCAGAAACCGGGTTTCTTGGAGCTTTCTTAGCTGGCAAGCCAAAATTGTCGCAGAAACCCGGTTTCTTGGTTCCTTGATTAGTAACAATTTATCTCATTTTTCCAGAAACTCCGGATCAAATCCTGTCCTGCTGTACAAGTTATATCATGTTCGGTTGATCACTTACACTTTAGTGGCAATAAGGCAGGAGGCTCCGAGGCTCCGAGGCAGGAGGGAAGAAAGAAGGTTGCAAGGTTGGAGGGAATTATAACTGTTTATCCTTTCCTTAATATTAGTTATCGTGTGCATAGGGAAATAATGATGAAAAACCTAATAAATATCGCTATCTTAGGAGCAATTGGGGGCTTTATAGGCGTACTTTTTAACTTATGGTTGGGCAATCCTTCAAGATTTAATATCCCATTGGATTTACTAGTTGCATCATTGCTTGGTGCAGGTGCAAGTTTAATATTCGTCTTCTTAATTGCTAATACAGACCGTAGCGATACAGCACGTCTTCTCACTTTAGCTCTACTTGGTGGCTTTGCTTGGCAGCCGGTTTGGGAAGGTAGTCTGAATGCTGTCAATAAATCAGTTGAACAAAACAATGTTATACAAGCAGAAGACGCAATCAAAGATGCCCAAAAAACTGCCTCCAAGATTCCTATTGCTAACACAGGAAAACAGTCTGCACTAGCCAAGGAAGTCAATACAAAAATTGAACAAGCTTACTCGTCCATACAAAAGATTGATAGTTTGGAGACTCGGATGGAGTTGAAGGAAGCAACAGATGATCTTACAGAAAAGATCAACGGTCTACCACCAGAAGCTATAGCTGACTCCAAAATACAAGAAAATGCTCAAAGACTTGCTCAACAAGTTGCACCTGGTTCTTCTGATTTTAGTTCACTTCAATAGCTTTATCTTTATCCTGTGAAAAAAACAGACTCAAACATTCCTTTATCTACTCCCAAGAAAGCGTAGGTGTATCATCAGCCGGGGCGGGTTTAGTTAGGGCATCGTTGAATAGTTAAGTTTTGAGCGAACCCGCCCCTACACATTTACAACTCATACAGCAAACCCTAAATAGTAAATTCAAAAGCTTCTGGTAGAAGTTCTGCTACCGTTAGCTTGGTAATCTTGCGATCTTTTCCTTGAAAAAAAACCATCGCTTCCCAGCCAAACTCAGATAAAACTTGTCTACAAGCACCACAGGGGGAACAAGGTCTTTCAGGGTCAGTAACAATGACAATTGCCCGAAGCTTCATTTTGTCACCTCCTTCATGGGCAATAGCACAAGCAACTGCTGCTCTCTCAGCACAAATTGTTAGACCATAGGAAGAATTTTCAATATTGCAACCTGTGAATATATTACCTGCATCAGTCAGTATCGCTGCTCCAACCCGAAATTTGGAATAGGGAGCATAGGCTTTGGTTAAAGCTTGTTGGGCTTTATCCTTTAATAAGGCAAATTCTTGATTGGAAATTTCCATACAGCAGTTTGCTCAACTCTCTGGTGGTGTTGGTCTTACCAACAATGACATTTTAGTTGTTTAATGCCGTTTATATGACGGTAGAGGGCGTAAGATCCCCGACTTCTTAAAGAAGTCGGGGATCTGGGGGCTCCGGTTCTCAGGGGGTGGTTCAGAAACCTGGTTTCTAGGAAAATTTTGGATTGGCAGCGAAGAAAGCTCAAAGAAACCCGGTTTCTTGATCTACAAGTAAAGATTTGTAACGAAATTACCCGATTTTTCAACCGCCAACTGCATAAGTCGATTTTTGTGAATCTACTTACTTGATATAGAGGTCAAAAGCCGAATGGCAAAACTCGACAGTTGTAGACTATCAGGAAAATCATTATGAATCGCTATTTGCCCACTATTATCAATGGTACTGTTGGGGATGACATCCTGGAAGAGAC
>JAAHGR010000291.1 GCA_010672425.1 Symploca sp. SIO2E6 | reverse complement strand
GTACTATCTCCACGAGGAGCTTGACCAGTTAAAGCTTGTATTGCTGTAACTCCTAGGGAGTATATATCACTACTAGGGTAAACATTTCCTGCCCATAACTCAAGGGGGGCATATGGTGGCGTCCCGTAAGTTTCATATCCTGTTTCTGTCACCTGCCCGTATTTGGTTGTGCCAAAATCAATAATAAATATGTGACCTTTATCTTCTTCCCACATCAAATTACTAGGCTTGATATCCCGGTGATACATTGCATTATTATCAGGAGTGATATAACGGCTATGGATACGGCTTAAGATGTTGAGGATATCTTGCAAAAGAGCAATGATTTGGAATTTATTGAGTCGTTCTACAGCATGTATTATCTCTTTCAGTGTCTTGCCTTTAATAAATTCTTGTACCAAATAATACTCTTGATCTAACTCAAAATAGTTCTCGTAGGAAGGGATTTGAGCAATGCCATCTTGTGTAAGATATTTTAAAATTTCTGCTTCTTGCTTAAAGCGCTTAACTGCGACTTCAATTGCATTAGCATTCGCCGAGTTTTGATCATCCTGGTTAAGTTGCTTAATGACATAAAGAGGAGGGTAATTTGATTTCTCATCTTTGACTAAATAAATAGTACCTTGTCCTCCCTCTGAAAGGTAACTGAGGACTCTGTAGCGCTTGTTGATAAGCTCTCCTGGTTCTTTTTTTGTTCTTGGCATTTGGTTAGGATTTTCCTTGCGAGTACACAAAAACTTCACCGAAAGCAGCGGGAAGTAAAGGGAGCATCCCATTTTGGAAAAAACATTACCCAACAAACGATACGACAAGAGTTTCAGCTGTCTTTAAGGAGACAACTCGCCGAAATGGGATGCTCCCGAAGTAAATTTCTTCCCAGAATAGGAAGGGTAGCTGCCACCCGCCGAAAAATTATTTGTCAAGTGTCATTGGTCATTAGTATAAAGGACTTTCTTAACAATGACATAAACGCTCTAATACTTTTTACAACAAAAAAGCAAAACCCTTGTCCTTGATAAGATAAGGGTTTTAGATGCTCATCTGTAGCAATTACTTTTGAAAAATAGGTGTTAATCTAACCCACCCCTAACCCCTCCCATGAGGGGAACTGGAGTCTCCCCTCATGGGCTCCCTACTCCTGGTAGGGAGTTAGGGGGTGGGTTAAAGCCTTTTACCGGAGAAATCTGACCCTACACCAATTCGCCAACAGTATCTTTAAATCACAGGCGGATTAGGAAAGGAAACTAAAGAGCAGTTATGGATTGTACTTGTTTCTACCGACGAAACCAAAACCAAAATGGATTTCTCACGTGGTAGCTTCCACGTTCATAGCCTCTCTCCTCTGTAGCAGAGGCTACAGAATATTTATTCTTCAAATAAGCCTCAACTGGCTGAATTTGTCCTGGTGCAAGTTCAAACAGAATCCTACTACACTCGCTATCAATACTTGCCAAACAAAGATTGTCAACTCCTGCATTTTCAGCAATCCTCAAGTAGAAGTATTCCTCTTCTGCTTCATGATATCTTAAAGCCGTAGTCCAATTCTTAGCAGTCTGGTTGCATAGAGCCGAAGCATTAGGAAAAATACTCTTTTCCCAAAGGAAGACTTCAGGCTCTGTACTTGTATCAGGAGGAACCATCAACTGTACTTTGTCACCTGAGTCCACGCAAGAAAAGGGGATATTTTGCGTATCTTCAGCCAAAGCTGCTGGAGTGGCTACTGCAAGGAGGGTAGCGCCTAAACAAAAAGGAGTGATTTTGCTCATTGTCTATGATCCTCATCAACAAAGAAAACTTTTTAACTTGACAGCAGGCAAGATACGCATCTGTATAATACTATTGAAACTTAGATATCCTTACACAGTAAGGGTTTAACCGAATCAGATCGTTGGTTTGCTTGACCAGCTTATTTATAGATATCAGTAATATTCTAACCTAAATTGTGTAGTATATGTGAAATATTTAATAATCTAGAACGCGATTAGCTACACTAGATACCTTAGACAATCATCGCTAAGCTGAAGTTCCAGGAAAGATAGCCCTTTTGTGTTTAAGCTTAGCTTGTTTTTCTGCCGAAATACCTATATTATCGATAAATTGGGCATTTTCTACTTCAGCTTCTTCGATATTAGCTCCTTGTAGGTTAGCTCCTTGTAGTTGAGCTCCTTGCAGTTTGGCTCCTTGTAAGTTGGCTCCTTGTAAGTTGGCTCCTTGTAGTTGAGCTCCTTGTAAGTTGGCTCCTTGTAAGTTGGCTCCTTGTAAGTTGGCTCTTTGCATTTCGGCTTCTTGCAGGTTGGCTTCTTGCAGTTTAGCTTCTTGAAGCTTGGCTGCTCGCAAGTTGGCTCCTTGCAGTTGAACTTGGTTTAGGTTAGCTTCTTGCAGCTCAGTTTTGTACAGGTTGGCTCTTTGTAATTTGGCTTTTGGTAATTTTGCTCTTTGTAAGTCGGCTCCTTCTAAGTTGGCTCCTTTAAGATTGATGTTCTCAAGATCAGCTGTTGGTACATCCAAGCCTCTCAGTGAGACACCGTAATGGTTGAGATCTTCAAGTGCCCTAATTCTTGCATAACTGGTTTCTACCCCCGGTGGTGCAGCATTATCTATAACCTGCCATGCTTCGTAAATTGTTCTTTGCCGACGTTCAACGCTATCAAATAGGTATAATAATGCTATAAATAAAATACTAAAACCTTCAATGTTATCCACCTTAATTATGGAGGATATTGTAAAAGTATCAGGAGAATCTGTTAACTTGAGCTCTAGCCAAAAAATCAACAAAAAAATCCCATAGGAACATATTAAGGTGAAAATGATTTTTAAATAAAGTCGATTTATAATATATAAAAAAGACGCTTTTACTGGTTTAACCAATTTGCCAGATTGAGCCAAAAGTCGTTTCAAATATCTTATATTTCGACTAAGTTTACCCATTGTAATGTATTGTCTATAAATTTCAATTATAATTACTCAACCGAGTCAACTATTGCCCATAATAGTCAAACTCTAACCCTTTGGGAAATATATCCCATGAGCCAGCCGAGTATACTGCATCACCAGTAATGTACAACAAAGCGATCGCAATTTCTGTAATAGCTTACATCATGCGGTGGAAGCCGTAGGGGCGTATTGCATACGCCCCATGATACGCCCAATGCATACCTAGACAAGGATAGGCAAGATGCCTGTTTCACTCATAACTGATTGATGAAATGTATTCTATCCAAATACTACTGGCGTGGCACAGCTAAAATAGTAGAATGGGTAGGTTGGGTAGAGCTTTAGAAAGTGACCCAACACGGGAGGGAGCTGTGTTGGGTCTCGTTGCCTCGACCCAACCTACATTTTTAGATGTGTCACGCCACTACTAGAGCGACACACTTAAAACTGTAGGTTGGGTGTAACGTTCGCGTAGCGTCGGTCGAAGGAGAAGTGAAACCCAACGCAACACACAAGAAATGTTGGGTTACGAAGAAAGCTTCACCCAACCTACTTATTCCCTCATTTTAGCTGTGTCACGCCACTACGCTCTGATGCTAACCCATTGTTCCAGCATTTCATCCCAAAGATGCATTCTGATACCATGATATTGGTGAGCAATCTGTAAGGACATATGCCTGGGGCGTATGCAATACGGGCGTATAACTAGGGCGTATGCAATACGGGCGTATGACTAGGGCGTATGCAATACGCCCCTACAGCGATTGTCATTTTGTAGTGATGAACCTAAAACCCAACACCTAAAACCTACCTCTCACAATTATGCAATCTTGGCGTTGTCTATCTGTTGTTGGTACGCTGGCTTTCTTGCTAGTTGGCTGTAATTTTAGCAAACCTTTGTCGCCGGGAGAGATATCCCAGAAAATAGGTAAAAGTGTTGTTCTGATTTACTACAAGGGAGGACATGGCAGCGGCTTCTTCGTTTCTGGGGAAAAAGGGGTTTGCACAATTTTGACTGCTCGTCACGTCGCTTTAGCAGCAGAAAAATTAAAAATTCAAACCAAAGATAGGCAAACCTGGAATGCAGGCAGTATTCGACCTTTCCCTCATAATGATTTGGCTCTGGTGGAGTTTACACCACAAGGCAACAATTGCCCCTATCCCAGTCTACCTCTGGGAGACTCAGATCAGGTTACTACAGGGGATCAAGTCTATATTTCCGGCTATTTTGAAAGTAACAAACGCTTGTTAAACCATTTTGTTCCCGGTGATGTAACCACAATCGCAGAATTGCCAGAAGGTTATGGTATTGCTTACGATGCCACCACAGCAAGAGGCATGAGTGGAGGGCCAGTGGTGAACGAAACAGGAGAAATTATTGCCATTCATGGACGCAGCGATATCGAAATTTATGAGTTAGCGAAACGACAAGGGAAAGCGATTCCTCCAGCATTGCAAGCTTTGGCAGAGGAAGACTCCGATGTCGTTGGCTCAAGAACCAGCGTCTTTAAATGGGGTATTCCCACTAGGATTTATCTAACTAATCTGCCTAAAGTTGCTCCAGTTGCTGTGGCTCCCAGCTTAACCCAGGACACTGACACCTCGTACAACAGAAATTTCCCTATTTGGGCAATGGCGCTAACTATATTCGTTACTTTGTGCGGGTTGGTGCTGGCAGCCATGAAATTTGCCTTTTCTTTCTGGTTGAATCGAGGTAATGCGCTCAAGGAGTTAGGCAAATACCAAGATGCGATCGCTTCCTTTGACAAAGCCATCAAAATTAAACCTGACGATGCTGATGCTTGGCATCACCGAGGCAATGCGCTCAAGGAATTAGGCAAATACCAAGATGCGATCGCTTACTTTGACAAAGCCATCAAGATTAAACCAGACTATGCTGATGCTTGGCATCACCGAGGCATTGCGCTAGAGGAGTTAGGCAAATACCAAGATGCGATCGCTTCGTTTGATAAAGCCATCGAGATTAAACCTGACTATGCTGATGCTTGGCATCACCGAGGCAATGCGCTCAAGGAATTAGGCAAATACCAAGATGCGATCGCTTCGTTTGATAAAGCCATCGAGATTAAACCTTACAATGCGGATACTTGGTATTACCGAGGTCTTGCACTCAAGGAATTAGGCAAATACCAAGATGCGATCACTTCCTTTGAACAAGCCATCAAGATTAAACCTGACTATGCTGATGCTTGGCATAACCGAGGCTTTGTGCTAAGGCAGTTAGGCAGATATCAAGAAGCGATCGCTTCTTGTGATAAAGCCATCAAAATTAAACCTGACTATGCTGATGCTTGGAATAACCGAGGTATTATGCTCAAAGAGTTAGGCAAAAACCAAGAAGCGATCGCTTCCTTTGAGCAAGCGCTCAAAATTAAACCTGATGATACTTATGCTAAAGAACTGTTGAAGGAATTGGGAAGATAGCATCTTATCCTAAGCTAATACGCATTTAAATTGTATATTCTGAAAACAAGACAAAAACCCTCAATTCCTCTCCGCGTCTCCGCGTCCCCGCGTCTCCGCGTCCCCGCGTCTGGTGCGTCAGTCAAAACTAGTAAATTTAGATGCCTAGCAGCTTACTTCCGGTCTTCTTCCGCCAACAAGTTCTCCAAATGCACCTCTGGTGATTCTCTCGAAAGAGTATCCACAGTCGAACCATTGCTGTTTTGGTAAACTCCATCACTTCCCTTTAACGCTGCCGTCATCTCCCGCAAGGTTTCGTAGGGTTCAGCTTCCGGTTTTAAGGTAATCAACAAGGGACAATTATCACCACTCAATTTTGTATGAGCGCAAATCACATACTGACTTGGCGTCGCCGGGTCTGTACGATAGGCAAGCTTAGTTAACCCATCTTGACGATAGAGTTCCAATTTCCGGGCAATTTCCTGGCAACGTTCTCCGGGAGTCCAATTTCCCCCCAAAGTTGTCACCATTTTTAACCAGGGTTTGGTTTCGTAATCGTTACGATACATCACTGTCCAAATATCAGTACCTGTAGCTGCATCCGGCTGCAAATCGCAGGAAAAACGGTCTTGTTTGCCAAAGATTACCGGAACCCATCCTTGTTTTACCGCAACAGCTAAACCAGCAGTGGTAAGCAAGATAGTGATTATGCCAATAATCAATTGTGCGACATTAAAACCTTTATTGTCCGACATTGAAATACACCTTTATTGCCTAAAAAACAGTTGCTTCTGATTTAGAGTTCTACAGTATTCGACCAGTCTATTACGGAAATTTTGGCTGAAAGCTTTAATTGATGAGCAAGAGCATCTTATGGATTGCACAGAATTTTAGTAGTGGGAGCATCTTGCTCCCTATAATTACACCCAAGTGAGCAAGATTCCTGTTCCACAAGACAAAGACAGGCAAGATGCCTGTTCCACTGAGATCTTGCACTATGCATCATAAATACTGAACAACGGAAATCCAAACAATCAATTTCGGTACTGAAAACGTCCAATCTTATGACTGTTGCCTGTTGCCTGTTGCCTACCTCCAAAAGCATGTTTCCGGCTTGGTGCAAGATCTGAGTTCCACTCATAACTGATGGATAAAATGTCTTCTATCCAAATGCTACACCTTGATGCTCGCCCCTTGTCACAATATTTCACCAAAAGTGGTTAACGTGCCGAGGGTGAAGCATTTAATTTCATAATGTAGTGTGAGCATCTTGCTCGCGTTGTGGAACCTACATCAATGCCAGCTTTAGGGTTCTCTTAAAAATTCTTCCCTCGTCATCCACTGCTGGGATGTATGGCGGATGTGGTAAATTCTAACCATTTCACCTTCAATGCCATAGAGAATTCGGTAATATTTCTTGTAGAGGAGACATCGAATGTTTTGCCCTACCCATTTCGTTTCCGGCGCAATTGGACAGCGCTTGGGCATAGAAGCAAGAGTCTCAATTACATCAAAAAGTCCATTGAACCAGTTCGCGGCATTACTAGGAGAATCTTGCCTCATCCAGAGATAAAATTCTTCAGCATCCGCAAAGGCTGTGGGAGTAATCCTAACGCGGTATGTCATGCTTTGATCGCAATTCCTCTAAAGCTTCCACTGCATCCCTATCTTTACCTTCGGCGGCTTCTGTTATGCCTTGTCGAATCATCCCAGCTGATCTTGCTAAGGCTAACTCGTCTAGTAACTCCTGATAGGATACAGCATCCTGCATGATTAGAGCAGCTTTACCATTGACAGTTAAGACAACCGGTTTGTGAGTTTGCTGTAACTGTTCAACAAATTGTCTGGCATTCCGCTGAAAGTCTGAAAGGGGATAAATTTCCCTTGCATCAAGCATTGACCTTACCTCAACCTCAACTATTCATGAAATTTCATGTTATCCTATAGGTTATATTTTGGACAATGCCCACCCTACCTGATAAGCGATCGCAATTTTTGTAATAGCTTATATCATGTAGTGGAGACCGTAGGGGCGTATTGCATACGCCCCACGCATACGTAGACAAAGACAGGCAAGATGCCTGTTCCACGGATACCATAATGTTAACCCATTCCATATTTCACAAAAAGTGGTCTCATAAATAAAATCGAATCCGACTACTAACCCCGAATTGCCCTCAATCTTGATTGAATAGGAGAAGGAGGACTATTAAGCCTCATTTGCTGCACTAATGCCTCACTTTCTGCTGTATGGCAGTCAATTTCTTCCCGATGATCATAATAATATGCCATTGCTGCATAAACTGCCGCCTGAGGTAAATTATATTCAGAGGCGATCGCTTCTAAAGATTCTCCCATCTCCAAATACATTTGTGCAATTGTCGCTACAGGCATTCTCGTGCCAGCAATGTGAGGTTTGCCACAACAATAGTCAGGGTCTATGGCAATATGCTCTGTACTTACTTGTGAGATAGACATTGTTTCTACAGTTGGAGTAATCCCAACGCGCTATGTCATGCTTTAATCGCAATTTCTAATATAGCTTACATCATGCAGTAGAGACCGTAGGGGCGTATTGCATACGCCCCCGTATATAAGACAAGGAGGACAAGGAGGGAAAGTAGACAAGGAAGATTTTTTAGAAAAACTGGGATTTTCAGCGTCTGACGCATCCCTGCTGCTTTGAGGGGAGAGTAGGGTTGCTCCTCTAGGGTATGATTAACTTGGTTAAGGATGTTGAGGGAGCGCCGGTAAAGCCCCATAACTCGTAATGTCTGAGCTTGGTTGAGCAAACTACGAAAGACCCCAGCTTGATCTCCAACTTGCTCATAGGCAGCTTCCGCTTGTTGTAAGCTATTGAGGGCAGCTTCTGCTTGTCCCCAGCTCATTTGCAAACTGCCTTGGGTATTCAAAGCCTGAGGGAGAATGTTTTGACGGTCTCGGTGATCAGGTTCTGCCGCCAGTAATGCTAAACTAGTTGCGATCGCGTCTTTGGCTTCTGGTACTTGTCCTAATTGCTGATAGGCTAAAGCTAGATTAGACAAAACCAGCGCTTGGTTGAGGCGATCGTTCTCGGATTGGTAAGCTAGAGCTGCTTGTTGCCAAATTCTCGCTGCCGCTGCAAATTGTCCCGCTTCGTAGTAGGCTTTACCTTGTTGCCATAAGTTTTGGTTGTTGGTTATTTGTTGTTGGTTGTTGGTTATTTGTTTTTGGTTGTTGGTTATTTGTTTTTTGTTGTTGGTTATATCAAGTTCGGATAAACAGTTATAACTCCCTTCTACCTTGCAACCTTCTTCCTTTCCTTCTGCCCTCTGCCTCCGGTCCCCCTCCTGGGAGGGTTTAGGGGGGGTTGGAGCCTTATTGTCACCGAAGTGTAAGTATTCAACTGAACTTGATATTATACCAAATCCGCTTTTAAAGGTACAATATCACAATTGGCTCAAGCCTTTGATATTGGACTCTACTTATTGTAACTCACGATGCTGGGGATTTATTGCCGATCGCTGACTGTTGTTGGACAATCAACCATGGAGAATTGCAAGCGGTTGCTCCTGCAACTCTCCAAGCTAAAGTTGTTGAGCCGCAATCGGTGGTTTGATATCAAATCTGGTATAGATATTCCCATCTCTCACCCTGTAGAGGAGAGGTAATAAAGACATCAAAAAAATCCTGTGGAACTGGCATCTGATACCAAATCCGGTATACACAAACCCTTTATATCCCACCCTGTAGAGACGTTGCATGCAACGTCTCTACAGGGTTTGGCAGTTTCTTCAAAACGGGGGTATCTAGA
>JAAHGR010000290.1 GCA_010672425.1 Symploca sp. SIO2E6 | reverse complement strand
TCCTAGAACATTTGCTAAACTAAGAGCAACCGCTTGTGGGACTTCGGTGCGACTTCCGAACTCCCATCTGAATAATGGCATTAGCTAGTCGTGCTTCCTTTCCCCAAGTGGTCTTGGCATCAACTAAATTCAAGTCTGTCATGGTTAGCAGTTGGGCAAGCCGAATTGAGCAAGTTGCCCAAGAAGATTTATTAATGTTCATTAATGCTTGTCTCACCTGCACAGGACAGCGTGAGTTTTATGATGATGACTACGGACAGAAAGTCTCTCTAGATTTTTTGCATGACTACATTCTGGGTAACTATCGTTTACTTTACTGCCGTACCTTGGCTGCTGGCATTAATCACTTCAATCAAATCCAGATTGTGCTCAAACTGCTGGCAACAGGACGCGCCACGGCACCGGAACATCGAGCAGAAGAAAACCGCTTGATTACTACAACCCTTCATAATTTACCACCCCATCGTGCTTGGAATCTACTGATACAACTGCGCCAAAGGCACATCAATAACCGTCGTGCTAGAGCGATCGCTAAAAACTATATCACTAGTCGAGCAGAACTTCTGGAATTCAATGCAGTTAAATATCGCTCAAAATTGCGAGCAATAGTTACCCACAATCATCTGAAGCTAGAAGATGAACTGAGTGCATTTCTCTTTCGCCATTGGCCCTCCCGCTTCCAATCAGAACTCTTTGAGCAATTCCGCAGGGGTCACTACAGTGCGAGTGCCATTTATGATTTACCGTTTACTATAGCCGAAGGACTAGCAGCCAAACACAATATCCCCCGTGAAGTCTTTCTGTCACGCATTGAACAGCAAATGACTGTTGGCGAAAAACTGCGTTTGCAAAACAGTGCAGAAAAAGCTGGTATCGCCATTGAGATAGAACCTCATCGCTTACCTTTAACCAAGTTGGCACTATATGTCCTGTCCCTAAGTCTAGATACTCGGCTCAAACGACGAGATGAACTACACAAAGCTTTGCAACAGAGTGCTCGTTCTATATTTAAGCGTGCTCACATAGAGTTTGGGCGAGTAGCTACTGTGCTCGATTGTAGCTACTCTAGTTCTGGTTCTTCAGAAAAACGCCGTCGTCCTCTGGGAATTGCCCTAGCTGTACACTATCTTTTGGCAGCATCTGCTCAAGAATACCAAGCTTTTTGGACGTTACCTACTACCGAGCCATTGCTAGTTATGCCACGGGGACAGACTAATTTAGCCGATCCTCTACTCTCTGCTCTGGCTTGGCAGCCTGAATTAGTGGTAATTGTTTCTGATGGTTGGGAAAATGATCCTCCGTCAGGGACAGCAGAACTATTACGAGTTTATCGCAGCAAACTTGATCCTCAGAAACAGACTTCGATCATCCACTGTAATCCCGTCTTCAATGCCAATGATTTTACCCTCAAACGTCTGAGTTCATTGATCCCAACTGTAGGATTACGGGATGCAGAGGACTTACTAGTAGTCCTAGGGTTTGCTCGTTTTGCCGAAGGTAATGCAACCCTAGCTGAATTAGAAGATTACCTAGCTACCCGCGTGCAACAACTGCTTACCAAACAACAAATAACAAACGACAAACAACCAACAACAAACAACAAACAACCAACAACAAATAACAAATAACCAACAACAAACAACAAATAACCAACAACAAACAACAAATAACCAACAACAAACAACAAATAACCAACAACAAACAACAAATAACAAATAACAAATGACCAAAAAACCGTCTCTTTTAGCCAATGTCGCTCTTAAAGGTTTAAAAATTGCCCCTTCACAAGTATGGGGTGCAATTCGTCTTGTTCCTTTATTAAGGCAGCAGATAAGGAGTGATTTGCGCCTCCTGAAACGCAATTATGAGAGTGATTTAACTGTCGTATCTGTGAAGGATAAAATTAAATATTTTTCCTATGTACCCCACGGTTTGGTATTGACTTGGAGCGATGATGGCAGTCCAGTGGCAGCGAATGGTGGGCAATTATTAACCAAAGGTAAACAATTTGCCTGCGGACCGAGCAAGGTACAACTATTGCATCGTATGGCCAAGCGAGAAACCAAGAATTCCCTGCGACTTCTGCCTTTACATTTGGCAATGGAGGGTTTTCTGTCCATGTTTTTCAACGGCCCAACAATTGCTTGGAGGGAATATTCCAAGAAAGTTTTCTCCCAAGGTCTTTCCCCACGAGTAGAATGGTCAATAGGGGGAAGAGCAATTAGCCAACTAGAGGATGCACTACGCCTGTTTGAAATTCATGAACATCAGGTAGGGGTACTGCTCTTTGTTTCTGAGATACTTGCTTCTGTGTTTATTGTTCCCACACCTGATGATTATCGAGCTTTGCATACCAGTTTGCTAGAAGATTTCTATGGTGAAACTTTTTACTATTATGGGCTACATGGTACTGCTAGTCATCTAGAAACAACCATTGACGAAAGTAGGATTAACAACCTCGCTGATCTTAACCAGGCTCTGAAGCAAATGCGTACCGACTGGTCAGATTTTCAAGGCTTGATGGCTGATGATTTATTGCATCGGCCTATCCATGCCAAACGAGTATACACGGCGGGAGAATTTAGCTTACAACGCTTCATTACTGATCTTTCTCGCACCAAAAGCAACTATATTGGCGAGGCGATTGTAGATGAAGCAGCTCATCTACAGTATCTTAAAATCTACGGACTATCCGTAGCACAAACTAAGAGAGCCTATTTATTGCAACAACTGGCTGCTCACGATTGGAATTTGGAGCGTACTGCTCATGCCCAAAATGATACTTTGGAGGAGTTGGTTTACCGCATGGAAAAAGCAGGTTTTGGTTATTTGATCAATAATCAATTACGTGAGAAAGTTATCAAATAAAACAAGGGTGTTAGGTGGTAGGTAATTAATGATTGACCAGAGAAATTTTAGGTTTTAGATTTTAGATTTTAGATTGAAGAATAAAACGGTCACAAGCCCCTAAATTTATTTATGGAATAAATCTACAATCTTCAATTGTTTGACACTTAACCCTAACCAAAAGTATCATAAATAGTAATTGCTTATTAAATTTTACGCAAACAAATGAGTGACTGTGAGCCGGAGCAATTTAAGCAAATTGCTTCCTCTTTATTAGAAACTCTGGTCTACTTACAAAATTTTGATCCTGCTACAATCCATCGCAATATCAAACCAGAAAATATTTTAATCGATGAGCAGTTACAGGTTTATTTGGTAGATTTTGGTCTTCCTTACATGGACAGTAGTGGTAAACCGAAAAACTCCTTAGCAGGAACACCAGGCTTTATGCCACGGGAACAGGTGCGTAATCGAGGACTTAGTGAAGCAACTGATCTCTATGGTGTAGGAGCCACATTGAGCTGCTTGCTGACTCGGACACCATCCAACCAAATTAACCAATTAATGGCCCAAGATGGCCATCTGAATATCGCAGGATTAATTCCTCAAGAAGTGAGCTTTGAGTTGGTCGAGTGGTTAGAAACCATGATGAAACCATACCAAAAACAACGCTACCCTAATGCAACTGAGGCTTTGGAAGCTCTCAAGCAAATTGATATTTCGCGATCGCCAGAAGCTAAATTAAAACCAGATTACCTAGAATTTACCGCAGCTAGCTACGGTGAACGACTAACCCAAATCGTTACGGTGACTAACGAGGTTCCAGGTACTTTACTACAAGGCACATGGAAAGTTAATCCTGAGACTCAACCATCTCGCCGTCGCTCTGCTTCCTCCCGTTGGATTTCTTGCCAACCAGCAAAGTTTGAGACTAACCGGGCTGAGTGTAAGATTATTGTTGATACCAGCAAACTAATGGCAGATGAAGAATATGAACGGGAAATTACCTTAGATACCAACGCCCAACCACAAACTCACCGAAAGCGGCGGGAAGCCCATTCCTTTAGGGATGGGAGGGATAGCCGCCCGCCGCTTTGTTGTTTGTTGTTTGTTTTTTGTTTTTCTTAAACATTTAACTAACAACCAACAACAAATAACGCTTGCATCCCACGACTAAAGTACGTGGGATGAGCTTAATCTTTAATCATTCAAGTTAAGACTGCTCCCCTGATTATAGAGAAACTGCCTCTAATTTCTCTAATAGTATTGCTAAGTGTAGCCTATGGAGGAGGTTTTCTAGGGAGTTTTTTGTTTGGTGATACTGGTCCCTTGTTAAGGCTTAGCTATATTGGATTAGTATTTGGGATGATTCTGGGAGGGGTAGGGGGAATTGGAGCAGCCTTTGGACTAATACCTCTATTTTGCAGTGTAATTTCCATGTTTATTACTTTTTGGTGGGCTCCTATACCTCTATATGGTCATATTGAGTTTTTCTTTGGCTTTATCATTGGGTTGCTGGTTTTTTGTGTAGCTGGTTATATCATCAGGTATAATTTCGGGCAGCGACTCGAGAGTGGAATATGGGAAATGTTACAAGGAGTACTTTCTTTGAATGGAATGCTTTCCCTGTTCATCGCAATTTTCGGCATTAGTTTGGGAATTGCGCGACAAGTGGGACTACTCAATATCTTAGTAATACTACCCTTAGTAGCAACAGGTATCCCTGCGAGCATTATTCTGTTTCGTATCTACTTCCAACGAATGCAACTGATTAATCAATATCAAAAATCTCAACCACGTCTGGTTAAGCCCTAAATTAGGTGTGAGGTGTTATATCAAGGAATAGATAAACAGTTATAATTCCCTTATACCTTCAATTGTAGTATAAACAATTAATAAGTTTTTCAGTTGAATAAGTTTTTTAGTTGGTAGTGACGTATACTTTAGGAGTGTACCAATATTAATATCTAAGGGTGCTACCACTCAAACACAAGGGTTACTTGGTAGGAAACTCCAACCTCAGGTTTTGTGCAGTCGCTAATTCCTATTGACATATGGGATGCAGATTGAACTAACAACGCAAACGCAGCTTTCTTATGAGCGCCTGACAGCAAATTCATTCATTGTTGCATTCAAAATTCATTCATTGATGCAATTGCTGAAAAAGAAAGCTATAAACTAATCACATCAAGGTTTGGAATCCTTAATCAGTATTTTTTGATTTCACCAAGAGAAAGAAGAGGGTGCGCCGCCAGCAGAAAATCAAGATGAAACGATGGAGTGGAGTAAATGAATGAGCATTTGAAGATCAACCAAGCCGGAGTTGATCTAATCAAAACAGCTGAGGGTTTGCACAAAAAATGTGGTGAGAGGCATGGAGAAACCATCGTCACCACTTACCTGTGTCCCAGCGATGTTCTCACCATTGGCTACGGGACAACTGGCTCAAAAGTTCGCCAAGGAATGGTCATTACTGAATCAGAGGCTGAGGATCTACTGCGAGAAGATATTGAGCATTTTGAAGCAGCGGTAAAAAAGCTGGTCAAGGTTGAGCTGAATGAAAACGAATTTTCCGCTTTGGTCAGTTTCGCTTACAATTGCGGAGAAGGCGCACTAGGATCATCAACAGCACTCAAGCGGCTCAATACGGGAGATAGGGAAGGATGCGTTGAAGCACTCCAATGGTGGAATAAAGGAGCTCATGGAGTTTTGCCCGGTTTAGTAAAACGTCGTCGTCTTGAAGGAAACTTGTTCTTATCCAAGGCGATATCTAAGAAAGACAACGACGAATTGGAGCAATTACCAATGTCTCAAAAGGTTAAATCAAGTACTGCTACCTGGATTGAAATTTTCCCACCAGAACAACCAATAGATAAACCGATAATTGCAGCGTGGAAGGGTTCTGACGAAAAGCCGATAGACGTTCTAGAATCTAATTCAACGAAAGAACTGATTAAATTTTTAAAGTTTTATGGTAGTAGCGCTAAAACTTTTCTGATTGCACCCCTAACGAAAAAAGCCCCAGAGGTAACAACTCCCAGGCAGGAAAAACCAGACTCTCAGGAGACTGATGTAACTAGCACTGATGACATTCAGAGCAAAATAAAAAATTTCCCCGACCAAATTAAGCAAGCAATTCAGCGACAACTTGATCGGTCTCGGCAATACGTGAAAGGATCTCAGATCAACCTTAATACTAAAACTAAGTTCTTTTCCCAGCGGGACAACTACACAATGCCCCACAGAACGTGTAACTCTAGTTCTAATGCTATGTACTTGGATTGGTTGTTAAGAGCTACAGGCACTAGCGATGGGCTAAAAACAGACGATGAATACCTCAGAACGGTCTTGAAGTACGGTGATACTATCTACCACAATGCTCAGACGAGCGCGATTAAAGAGTACGGCTTCAATACGAAATGGATGACCGATGAAGACCTGTTGTTCATAGAAGCGCTCGTCGATTGCGGATTTCCAGTAGTGGTCAACATTCTACACAGAGGAACAGAATCAGCCCCTCGTGGTGGGCACATAATTATGTTAATTGGTCGGAAACAAGGAAAATGGATCGCTCACGACCCCTATGGAACTTTAGAGTCAAACTACAGCAATACGAATGGGGCATATAGTCGAATTACCGAATCAGAATTTGCCAACCGTTGGCAAGGAGGCTACAGAATTCTGGCTTAAAACCATTCCAACATGTTGACTGTAATGTCATTGGGGCGTATGCAATACGCCCGTACAGTAAGAATTAAGAATTAGCCTAAAATTCCGTACACTTGTAGGGGCGGGTTTAGGGAAATCTTAATGCATTCGACGATAACCATCAGACAAAACCCACCCTATCGATAACCTTGCGGTAACCCGAAAATTTCCCTCCCACATAGGATAATTGGGTGGCAAGCTTTGAAAATAGGATCGCGCGATGTCATTGGGGCGTATGCAATACGCCCCTACAGTCGTTGCAATCGCCTATCATCGGGCGGTTTTTGCACCGAATGCTGCTGGTAAAATGGGCTAGGTTGACATTCTGTTAATTGTATGGGTGTGGGGTGTAGGGTATAGGGTGTAGGAAAAAAAGAGGAGCAACGCCAGGTTGGTAGGGGCGCAATGCTTGCGCCCTCAATGTTCGCTTGTCGTCATGGGAATGCTCCCTTGGCGTCATGTGAATACTCCCTTGCCCTAATTTGAATCAGTATTCTAGATGAAGAAGTACTACAACCATCTTTCCCTAAAACCTAAAACCTAAAGCCTAAAACCTATGCTAAACATAGCCATCACCCCTCACCGGGAATTTTTACCAGCAGACGCAGCAGAACAAAAACTGTTTGTTATGCTCAAGTTACGACCAACTAAGGCAGTAAGCAATATTCCTCCTGCAACCGCTTTTGTTTTCGTTATCGACACTAGTGGCTCAATGTATGAAGGCATCCTTGGTGAGTCACAACCTACTGGCAGAAACTTTCAAACCGATGGCAATGAATATCTGAAGTTGTCATCTATATTTCTACCCTATGTGAAACAGATACGACACCGGAGCAATGGTATGCGGGTATAATCGACATCCTTGTAGAGGAATTGTATCTTTCTGAACAAATCAATCTTAAAGAACGGACAGCCTTTTCTCACGAATAAAATTTGTCAACTAATTCAACAGTTCCCATCTCCTATAACTGAGGGAGAAGAAGAGGAGGCAATCGACTATCTTATACAGTCACAAATAATCGACAATTGGGAGCAGCAAGATGTTCCAGAACATTTGCAGACAATCCGCGACCAAATTAGAAGACACCAACAGGGGATTAAACTCCTGGAACTCTACAGGCAAATTCTGCAACAAGGTGAACTATAAGCTGATGATAGTTCCTTAGAACATCTAGAATTACGGTTGTCAGGTTTGGCAATTAAAAACAATGGAAAACTAACAGTTAATAACCAAATATATAGCTCTGTTTTCAACCTTGATTGGATTGATGAAACTATAAAAAGTCTACGTCCGTATGCAATACCTTTGGATAATTGGTTAGCTTCCCAGCGTCATGATACATCAAGGATATGGAGCAGTCAATAAGCTAAACTTGCCCCGGTGGGAAAAAACCCTATCGTCTTAGTTTCTCCCACCCAGGTAAGAGGTCTAATCATTAAGGATAACAAGCCAATCCAGATAACCTGCCCAGTGGACAATCAGTGATTGCTGTCGGGGGCCGGGGCGGGTTTAGTTTAGTTATCCTTGAGTAGCCCAGATTCAGGTGAACCCGCCCCTACATGGTTCTATATTGGACAAAGAATTCATAGGGTATACGCACCCTACAAAATCTACAAAATCTACAAAATCTGCTTTCTGCCTCGGAGTCTTGTTTCTCGATAGTTCTATATCGTTTTTGCTGTGGGGCGAGACCTCAGCATAGCTCATGTTGGAGATAGCCGCATTTTTCTGTTAAGGAAAGGTATTATCTGTCAGTTGAGTGAAGACCACTCGATGGTGGCGATGCTCCTCGCTAGTGGCGAAATTACCTACCAAGAAAGTCTCAATCATCCAGACCGCTCCATCCTGATTAAATCTCTAGGTTCCAAAAAGCGATTAAGTGCTGGCTACGTCCAAGACTTAAGCAGTTTTGGTGCAGAATTATCCCTAACACTAGAGGATGGAGATATCCTGCTACTGTGCTCCGATAGAGTCTGGGATTTAGTCTCAGCCAATCAGTTAGCCGAAATCATCAAAACAGAAGGCGCCCTACCAGAAAATCGCGTCATCAAATACATCCTGCAAATTGCCGAAGCCTTGAAAGTTATTCATGCCAATAACTTACTGCATCGGGATATTAAACCAGATAACATGATTATCAATCAACACGATAGAGCCGTTTTGATTGACTTTGGGAGTGCGAGAGAATTTATTGCCAACCAAACCCAAAAAATGACTCAATTGCTCACTCCTGGATATGCTCCCATAGAACAATATGGTCGTGCTCTCAAAAGAGGACCGAGTACAGATATTTATGCCTTATGTGCATCAATGTACGAATTGTTAACGGGTCAAATGCCCGTAGCAGCAACAGACAGGGGAAGTTCAGACACCTTAATTCCTCCTCGCCAACTAGTACCTAATATTAACCCCCTCATTGAACAAGTAATCCTCACTGGCATGAGAATGCGGGTTGAGGAACGCTTTCAAACAGCAGAGGAACTAATTAATGCCCTGAAAGGGAAGTTTATTCCTCAACAACAATGTTTTAATCACTATTCCTAAATCATGTCAACCCACCAAGGGTTTATATCAAGTTTGGATAAAATGTAGTGCGAGCATCTTGCTCGACAATCAAATAACCTGAGCGCACGTCGGGTTGATGGCGCACGTCGGGTTGAGGGCGCACGTCGGGTTGAA
>JAAHGR010000029.1 GCA_010672425.1 Symploca sp. SIO2E6 | reverse complement strand
TACTGTAAACTCTACCAGTCTACTAGATGCGTTAGAACGTCTCCATAAAGCTCTAGCGCCCAATCTGGCTTGCTCATAGGTTTCATAGTTCAACGAACCCCTTAGCCTGTCAGTTGAAAACACAAAGTTGTCAATTAGAGCAGCTGTCTGATCTTCCGTACCATAAGGAGCATCAAAAGTCCGATAAGTGCCGCTATCACTTTGAGTAAACCTTAGCTTTGGCTTATCCAGAATATTCTCTTTGTCAAATGTTCTAACAGTATTGGCATTATCAATTGCTTCCCAGGATTGAAAGAAGATTCTACCTTGAGAGTCAAAGTTAAAGACGTGATCAAAGTCCCTTGCCAAGTCCATGAGGAATGTTAAATCACTTTTATCCTTTTGCTCCCAATTAGTGAAATTAACAGTCTCTCTAATGCCACTAAGACCAAGATTGTGTTCTGTCGCGATCGCTGATACTATCCCAGCTAGGTTAGTGTTGCTAAAAGTTCTGGTCTTTTTTGTCCTCAAACTCTTATTGAGGGGTCGATTGACTGCTTGCAAATTGATAACGTCAGGAGGGGAAGACAGTTCTAACCTGTCCAGATAGAAACGACCTGGAGACAATTTCTGATCATTCTCACTGTTCTCATAAAACAGTTCAATGTCAATACTGTCACCAATGCCATTGAATGTAGGGTCTTGCTGAAACTTCATCTCATCATCTCTGATTTTGACAGCCAATGATGTAGCTGAATCCGTCAACCTTTGAGTTATTGAAATATCAAGAACAAAACTCCTGATAAAACCAGAGATGTCTAAATTAGTTGTATTGTAAACAATTGATAAATAAGGACGTAATGGCATTGTTGCTAAGGGTGAGTGAAATTTAAGGTGGCTTTCAAGAACACCATCCAGGAGGCAGAACCCACCCCTAACCCCTCCAAGGAGGGGAACAGGAGGTAGGAGGTAGAAGGAAAGAATATTTGACAAAAGTTTCGACCCTCATTACTCATTACTCATTACTCACTGTTGCTAACTAATATGATGCTCAACTAATTCAATCTTTGCCTCTGCCGACACTGTAGTAGAACCGTTCATCAAGACATAGGTAATATCTAGGGACTCAAAAACGAATGTTCATCAACTTTGTGTCTATTTTGAGGTCAAACACACCTGCTTCCATATCATAAAGAAATTGCAACCCAGCTAGTTGATTATCAGGGGATGTAGGAGGTGAGGAGAAGTCGTCACGATGAAACCTAGCCCTAATTGAAGCTTTTTTGAGATTGTATCCTAGTAGCTGCGATTGCCTTCGGCACCAGCGAAGCTGATCGCGCTTTGCCTTTGATTGGTCTCAATTCTGCTACCGCCCTTTGTTGGCTAGTAGAAATAGCAAGAATTTGAGAATCTCTAAACCCAAAGGTATCTGTCCCGTTTGATAATGTAACTAGTATCGTCATTGTTTACATTCCGTTCCCATTATGGGACAATAAAATACTAAGTAAAACTTGTGCGTGATCGCCTACCAGTTACTCTTTCGATTAAGTCAAGGAATTGTTCATCTCTGGTCTCTAAGGCATTAATTATCGCTTGGGGGTCGGCTGATGAGTTAATGCTAATAGTGGGTTTATACTCAATAATGGTATCCCCTCCACTGCTATGGGCAAAATCAACATTACCAGTCCTACCAGAAGGCATCAGGGAAGCTTTTAAGCCTTTTAAATCTTCCATAATTTGCGATGTTGCTTGCTGTCTTGTTAGTCCCCCGCTATAAGAAACATTGCCACCAAATAAAGAAGGATCAATTTTGACTGTGTTTAGTCCTAAATCAGCAGCCTTAACCCCACCTATTTTGAAGCTGCCATCCTCAAATAAAGTAAGTTGACCAGCATTAAGGTTAGCGATCGCCTGATCAATCTTGCTACCAATTCCTTCCATTGCTTGACTCGCTGCATTGATAGCCAGAGGAGCAGCTTGCTTTAGGGAACTGGCAATGGTGTCCATCATTCCGTATCCCACCGTATCAATATCACTTAATGCCCCCCATTTAGCAGGAGATGATGGCAATAAACCACGAATACGAGTAACCATATTTTGGACGGCTTCAATAGGGGCATTAGCAGCGGCAATAATGCCTTGAGCAAAGTTACTGACTAGCGATCGCCCAGCTGCCAGGGCTTGACTTGGTAGAGCTTGAACTGCTGCAATTACTTGAGAACCCATATTACGAGCTTGGGAAACAACTTCTCCTACTCGCGATCGCACGGTTTCTACTATCCCTCCAAAAGTAGAAGTGACAAACTGTTTAACTTGAACGAACCTAAATCTAGCTTCCGTTACCCAGCTGGTGATAGTAGCTTTCATCGCACCAAAGATAGCAGCAGTGGTATCTTTGAGCGCTTCCCAATTGGTAATTACCTGATAAGCTGCTACCCCAATAGATGCCAAGGCAGCTACTCCCAAGGCAATCGGAGCTGAAATCGCACCTATGGCTACCCCAGCACCAGCAACGACGGGAGCTAAGGTAGCAAAAGCTGTGATAGCACTACTGACTGCGATTGCTAAAGTCCCACCAACTACCAGTAACCCTCCTATTGCTCCAGTTAGACCTACGATTACAGTCCCTGCTAGTAGAACTGGTTGAGGTAGTTGAGATATCCATCTCACTGCTGAGGTAACAGCGGCAACACCTCTAGCTGCTAAATCCAGGATACCTGTATCGGCGATCGCTAGTGCTAATCCCTCAAATGCAGAAGCCAGTCCCTTAAGTTCCGGTTGCAACCCAGAACTCATAATATCTGCCATGCGACTAGCAGCACCACCAGAGTTGATCAGCTTGCTTTCTAAATTTGCGATCGCGTCACTACCTTGACCTAATAAAGCTGCCATACCTGTCCCGGCTTCTCTGCCAAAGATGGTTATTAAGTCCGCTGTTGTTGCACCTGCATTACCCAAGTCCCCGATAATGCCAGTCATTGATCTAAGCTGCCCATTACCGGCATCAGTTTGAACTCCCAACCTAGCCAATGCTTCCCTGGCATCTGCTGAAGGTTTGAGCAATGAGGAGATTGCCCCTCTTAAGCTAGTTCCTGCTTTCTCCCCTTGCAGTCCAGCATCTGACAATTTACCAATCAATGCGGCTGTCTCTTCAAAACCAATACCAGCTGTTTTAGCGATCGGGCCAGCGTAAGAAAAGGCAGTCCCCAGCTGGGAAATGTTGGTGTTTGCAGAGGAGGCAGTTTGAGCAAGGACATCATTGACTCTTCCTAGGTCTTTAGCTTCAAACTGGAAGCCAGTCAAAACATTAGAGGCAATATCAGCTGCCCCGGCTAATCCCGTCTGTCCAGCGATCGCCAAATCTAGAGTACTGGGGAGAGCCTGGAACACCTCATTAGTATTAAACCCTGCCATTGCCAAGAATCCTTGGGCTTGAGCCGCTTGCTTAGCACTAAATGCTGTAGTACTCCCAAGCTCCTTTGCTTGGTTGCGTAGCTTCTCGAACTCAGCACCAGTAGCCCCACTAACAGCCTTAACTTGATTCATCTGAGACTCAAAGTCACTGGAGACTTTGAGGACTGCTCCAAAGCCAGCTGCAATCGGAGCCGCGATCGCAGTTCCTGCTCCTACAGCCGCCCCACCAATACTGCTCAACCTTCCACTCAGAGCTTGTGCCCTATTTTGCAGCTTATCAAACCCGCCAATCGCGTTACCGATGTCAGCTAAGAATTTAATGGTTTCAGTGATTGCCACTCTGTCTTTGCTCCTCTTTCATTAACGCGATCGCCTGTTTAACCCAAAACTCAACATCCCTCATTTTCCCTATCCCCAACAACTCCCTTAATCCCCAACCCATGTATTTGAGGATAAACATCAAATCTATAGGGTTTGGGAGAACATAAAATTTATCCAATTCATCAGCGCTACAGCTCCCCCATAGCCTATTCCCTCTGGCTCACTAAAATCCTTGTCCTCTATCACCCTGCCATCAATGAGAAACAGACTTTGAATTGCCTCTTTATAGGCGATCGCTCCTTGATTGGATTGTTGGACAAATTTGGTGTAATAATCTCCACTGTTGGGCTTCTCTGTGTACCTGTGCCCCAAAACTGAGAAATCAGAGGACTCAGAAAATGGTAGATCATCATGACAGGTTACCTCTGCCTCAATGGTTGTGAGCGCTGCTTGTAGCCTACCTTTCTCCCTGAACCTCAATCCCTGAAACTCTTCTTCCCCAATTCCATAGGCTTCATACATCAGCCAAAGGATAGCAATCTCTTGGTTGTGAGTCGTCAGTCTACGTTGATAGCCAAAATAAGTATTAGCTGGCAATGGCTTCTTGACAAATGAGCGATTGCCTATCTGAATAGTAACTTCTTTCCTTTTAGGAGATTCATTAGGCGTCTGAATCGCCTCTCCTGCAACCATTCCATTCTCTTTTTTTGCCATAACTATCTCATTCCTCATTTCCAAAAATTTGCGTTCCCATTATGGACGGTTATCCTTTCTCCGCGTCCCCGCGTCCCCGCGTCTCCGCGTCCCGCTACCCCCTTACCCATAGGTTTGTCCCATTCACCTCCCACTTTTGAGCTTGAGGCTCGAAGTAGAAGCTATTGGCTCCTAATTGATGACCAAAGCCCCACACAGTCATCTGTAATTCCATCTCTGCTTTCTCGTTAGGAGCCAAGCTGGTATGAAAGGGATATTTTTTCACCTCTCCCTTCAGGGTATACTTGATAGCCGCCGTAGCCGTTGAGTAGCGATCGCGGGCTATGCCATCGATCTGTACTGTTATCGGATTGACAGCCCCATTGGGAGCCATTGTGTTTTTTAGCATCAAGTCGAGTTCTTCACTAATTCCCTTAAGGGTCATCGATGCTGACATTGCCTGAAAACCAAGCAATCTTTCCTGTGCTCCAGCTTCACCCAGTCTTGAATCAGAGTCAATCTCTCTCAAAATCTCCGGTAAGGTTAGTAGGGTGATCATTCCTTTCCCGTCCTGGGGATTGCCGGAAAAGTCCAGAAAGCTAGCCACAAGAAGCTCATTAGGGACTAATTCGTATACTGGCATGTTTTAACCTCCTACCTTGATAGAGATTTTAACGGTAGCTGTGATCAACTCGATCGGTAACCAAGGAGCAAATTCTATGGAGTAGTCAAGCATTCCTTTACTCAAGTCGCTACTGGCTTCGTTAAAGGTTACCCTGTAATCACTTTTAATTGCCCCCTTAGCGGCTTCTGCACTCAGACAATTAACGTAAGATTCCCTCAGTAGATTTGCAGTAGCAATCACACTCTCACTGGAAAGGAACTTGAGCGATCGCTCCTCAATCATTTTTGTGATCTCATCCCTTGCCCTGACAGCATTAATCCATGTCAAAACATCTGTGCTATCTTCCTTGTAGAGAGAGTTTCTGCCACCCCATAGGACAAGGCTGGTGTCCATCTTTTGGTTAACAGTAACAATACCCTGATCAAGCAATTTCTCTGTATCAGCATTCTGATCCGAAAAGCTGAAAGTCATTGAGGCATCATTAACGGCATCAGCACCTAAGATAGGCTTGTTAAGTGGACTAACCCCATAGTTATTCAATCCAGCTATCACTCCCATGAGATGTAATGACAGCGGCTCTATTTGGGTTGGGTCATCTGAATTTTTGAGGCTAGGGAAAACATAGATAATGCGTGGGTCAGCTTTGCTAAATTCTCCCCCAGCTGCACGTTTGGTGTAAACATCAGCAACGGCGTCAGTGGCATCAAAATCTACAATCGCGATCGCCTTGATTATGTCAGCTACTTCCTTCAGTTTGTCAACAATGGCTGTAGCATTCCCATCATTACCAGGAAAAGCGATCGCGGCAATCTCTGGCATGGTTGAGAATTCATCTAAGGCAGCTACTTCATTGCCAACTGAGGGTTTAATAACATAGATACTGCCCAAACCATATCTTTGTAGAACACTAAGAGCTAATGGCAGTGTTCCCCCATCAGCGATAGTCCCGAATAAAGATTCAGCCTCAGCAGTAGACTTTACCTTGTACACAGAGTCTGCCACAGCCGATCCTGCTGTAGCAGTTCCTGCGATCGCAACTGACAGTTTTTTCGTAAGAACTGCACTCCCAGTTCCCACAGCTTGGGTAACAATAACTCCTGTGTTTGTTGCCATTTATCTTTCTTCCTTATTTCGGTTTGATTTAATGAGGTTTAATATGCTCATCTTGGACGTTTTACCCATGTACGAAGTAATCTCAATAGTTTCTGTTTGTGTCGTTGAGGAACACGTTTACCAATTACTGGTCTAGCAACCATTTTCTTTGTTCCATCCTCATGGAATCTCAATATAGGGGAACTAGATTTAATGGTTATAGATCGCCTATCAATCACATAGGAAAATGAGTTTTCTAGACTTCCAGTTTTTACCAAAGGACTACTAGAGTAACCTTGTCTTCGTTTTTGCTCCAAGGTTGATGCCAACAGGTTAGCCCATCTATTACCCTCAGGATCTGTAGATGTGCGAAATTGCTTTTTTATTTCACTCAAATAGTAGTTGCCAAAACCTCTTAGAGGATTATCTAAGCCTCTAACTCGCTTCTTGTAACCCGCGATCGCTCGTTCAATCTCTTTGGTTGTTACCTCGATTTTGACTACCATTTTACTTTCCCTCTCCTTGTTTTCTAGCAAGGTCAATTGAGATGTAGGAAAATAATCCGTCACGACGCAAAGCTAGAAACTCGTTCCCATACAAAAATTTCTCTAGTTCGACATCACGGTCAGTAATAGAGTTATTAATAAATACATATCCGTGAGGTAGGGAATCCTCGCCATTACTTCCTCTAAATCTCCAACTTCGCAAAGAGTCAAGAGTCTCAGGCAAAGTAGCAAATTTACGAGCGAATCCACGCATAGACTCAGCCGATTGATCATATAGTTGATCATATAGAGCTGACAGGCTTGCTGTATTCAACTTATTAGATCTACTTAGAAAGCTTAAACATTTCTGAATAAAGCCCTGGTGTGCTGACAGGCTTGCTTTATTCAACTTATTAGATTCAGCCGATTGATCATATAGAGCTGACAGGCTTGCTTCATTCAATTTATTAGATTCACTTAAAAAGCTTAAACATTTCTGAATAAAGTCCCGGCGTAATTGAAATTCTCTTGATGGGGATTCCATGCAGATTTCCCAATCAAGATCACAAGCAATCACCAGAGCAATTCCTTTGGACTTGGCTACTTGTAATGCACCAGAATCAAAGCCACGAGTCGTAACAATAATTCCCTTTTGAGCACCAATGTCATCAAGGCGAGAAGCAAACTCCAAAACCTCAGCGGTTTTAACCAATTCAGAATGGTTTTTACATTCAATAAGTATTAGAAATTTCACACCTGCGATTTTCATTAATGCAGATACACCTATTTCATGTTCACATCCAGACTTCCCTGTATAGTGGGTGCCTTGCTTAATCTCAAGGTCTTCTCCAGGGATATTTTTAATCAGCCGAGCTTGGAGAATATCCTTAACAAGAAGTTCATATTCATGCTGAGGAATAAGGCTTGTTTGTTTGGAAGGGGAGGTTCCAATATCTATAAATGGAGGTTTTTTAGGACTAAGCAGTATTGGTGTCAGATGCTCAGGAATTTGATACATTTGAATAGCATTACGGCCCAATTTATGGGCAAACTCAAAACGACGACCTGCTCCTAAAGCCGCATAAAAGCCAACAGCAAAAGTGATTGCTGCTCTGTCGCTAATTTCCTGCTGCATAGCAATAACATATCGAATATGTTGAGCAATACTTTCAGCCTGTACTTGGGAGTAACACCCATTTAGAACTACGCACTCCACTTGATCGGCAAATAGCTCAAACAGTCCAGCTAGAGCTTCTTTCGTCACAAACTTGGTTTGTCCCATTTCATCTTCAAAAATTAGTCCTTCTTCTCCAGCACCATGCCCAGCAAAATGCACAATTTGAGGATTCGTGTCCAACATAGCCTCCTGGATATCTCTTGGACGCACTGCCCACTTCTGAACGAGTTCAAACTGATCTCGGTGTTTAGCACGGGACAATCCCTCATCAATTTCTCTTACTTCTTCATCCAAACGCAATCGTGAGGTGGTTTTTGGGTTTGCCGCCAGAATCAAAATTTTTCGAGTCATGATATTGCTGGACATACAGGATTCAGTAGAGAACTTTTATTCAGTCTAGTTTTTCTTTCGTTAAATATCCTAAGAGCCTCATTTTTCAACTAATATTAACTTCGCCAATGCTACCACTAGCCTTAATTACCTCAACCAAGGGTACTGGCTCAACTGGGGGGATTAGAGTTGCCATACAAGAGAACCTAGCATCAACCTCCCATCTACCAGCCTCAGGGGGATAGAGAGTGTGCCCCTCGAACCAATAAGCCTCAGCAAACGGAGGGCGATGACCAATGATTAGACCTACCAACCTGTCCAGTACCCACTCAATCGCAGCATTACTGACAGTGGGGTCATTGGTGTAGCGATCGCTTAAACTGACTCTAATCTCCAGCCTTAACTGAACCTCCTGTTCTTTTGTGGATAATCGACTGTCCCCCAACCTTTCAGACTCTCTAAACACAATGGTTATGTGTCCAGAGTCCTCATTGGCTTTGTATGCGTTAGCCTCCTTTGGTAGGACTGCTACAGGAATCTCAGCATCTTGTAACTCTTGCCTTAAGGGAGCCAACAAGTCGTAGATATCCTGATTAAAGGCAGTTAGATTAAATGTCATGACACTGTACTAACCCTCCTGATAAACTTAATCTTGATGCGATCGCCAAATACTCTCCTAGCTAAACCGATAGATGGTTGATCGACCGGTAACAATCTAATCTCTCCCTCTTCCCCATTAACTACACCCGTTCCCACAGCACCCGCTTTGATTTCTGGAGGAAGCGATCGCGGCTCAACGCAATGACCAATATAGGTTATATCAGTCTCATCGGTCTTGCCTGTGTCAGGGGAAGCAATGTACAAGGTTTTGGCAAAGCCAATTCCATCAAGTTGAGCCTTGATGACAATAGTAGAATCGTTAGCACTAATGGGGTTACCTAGTGAATCCAAGCTAGAGCTGTCCTTTACTTTGAAGGTTAGCTCTGATAGATTGAATAGCTTGTTTTGATAAATTGTCATAGCGTTCCCATTGTGGGACTCATTTTTTTGTCCAGTTGTGAACCGGTCTTAACATGGAGAAAGTGGGAAACTCGCGATCGCTAGTAACGGCTGGTGGGGTCACCCCTTCTACTCCATCCTCCTTGGTTTGTAGCTCCAAGAAGTAGTCAGCTAGGGCAATTGGATCTGCCAACTCAGTACGATCATGCTTTTTGATCATGAAATCTGGGTGAGTTCTGATATAGGCAGCCGCTACTGCATATATCCGATACTTTTTGACCCCATCAACTGTGATAGAACAATCTTCTAACAATTTGGTGATGAAAGCCTCATGAGCTGAGTCGTAAAGGCTGGCGATCGCTGGAATTGCTAGGAATGCAGTTTTAGCTTCATCTATAGTCACGATGGCCATTACTGTTTCTTCTTGGTGGTTTTAGATGATTTGGCAGGGGGTTTGGTTGCAGCAGGAGTTTTAACCGGTGGTGGCTCCTCTGTCGTTTCTGGTTGTGTGGCTTCTGTTGGTGGCGAGGTAGTTTCTACTGTTGCAGCAGATGAGGACTCCTCGGTAGGTGTTTCCTCTACCTTTGAGGGGGACATCAAGCCCATCTCAATCGCCATCTCGTCAGGTATATCGGAACCTGGGGGGAATCGTTGCCCCTTTTTCCATATTATGGTTTGTCCAGTATTGTTAATCATGGCTACGGGGTTGGTTCAGGGATAGTTGCCTGAACGATTGCTTCATATTCTAATGGTACGGGGAAGCTTTCTTGATAGGCTTCAGCATACCAGCCGACTGGTTTTAGATCCGATGCCTTGGTGGTGATCACCATTCCTGGAGCTGATTGTCCAAGGGATATGCCCACCCCATAATATCCCAAAGTGTTAGGCAACAATATGGATTTTAATTCACGCTCCTCTGTCCATTCAATGATTTCAGAGCGTCCCGTTGCCCCTAACATTACAAGTTTATCCTCTGGCCAAAACCGCACTTTAGACCCATCCTGGAGGGGATACCTGGAATCGTAACGCATCAACGGAGGTAATCCGTTTTGCCTCAACATTGAATCAAGATAAGCAGCTGAGATATCGCGCTGCCCAGAGGCTAGTCCAGTATCAGTAATGATGATATTCCCTGCCATTTTTCGGAGCTGTTCATTTTGCTCCATAGCCGTGGCTATCTTATTGGAGGTAATGATAACCATTGGCTCCATCCCAAGATCCCTTAGTCGATTCCTCATTGGGACTAAGAAATCAAGGATTGGATTGTAATTAGCGCCGTAGAAACCAGCTGGTGCTGCAACTGTACCAGAGGGTACTGTAACAACATTGTCCGCTGGGATGGGGAAGGTAATGTCATAAGAAGCCCCATTCATTGGGGTAATCGTGACAGTCCCATTAGCGATCGCGTCACAACGCTGTTTTTCCTCTTTCAACGAGATCGCTTGTCTTGTTACTGTAGTTAACCAACGAATTACCCTAGAAATGGCTTGAGCACGTTCATTGCGCTGAACAAGATAAGAAATTTCCCTGTGTTCTCGTGCTGACATTTGAGCAGCAGTGTCAATATGCCCCAACACCACCGTAATGGGCATACCTTTGGTAATTGCCTTAATTTGTGGTGGTGACATTGGATCGCCGTCATCTGCTATGTGAGCAGTTACCAAGGTCAGATCCTCGGTAATCGTATTCACATCAGATAAACGTCTAGGCAGATAATTTGCCATCAGTAAGCGCATTTGGGGAGTACCAAACTGCAAGATAGGATCACGGGCGATCGTTGCAATAATTCCTTGAGCTGCAATTTCATCAAAGATCGGTTGCAGTACCGAAATTACATCTGTACTCATTAGTTTTTATTCAAATAATGAATGTCTCTTCAGAAACTAAAAATCATATATTTGGGGCTGAATCCCTTGATATAACTAGTTTCTGACTTCTTTTTATGTGGGTAAAACTCTTGTTCCTTCTGCCTCGGAGCCTCCTGCCTTCTGCCTTCTAACGCTTGTTACTTAAAGGCGTCCCCTAACACAATTGAAATTTTGAAACACCAAATTCTGAACTGCCGCCGCTAGGGTATCCCAGTCTGGTAAAAAGTTATAGTATACCGAGTTCCCTGAGGCAGGACGTAGCCCAGCACCGTAGGGATCTTCCAATGCATTTTTGAGGTCATGTATCAAAATAGTTATGAATTGATCACCATCAGCTGCCAATCCTAGCAAGTCGCCATTTTGGTACTCTGCAAAGGTTTGCCCTAACACCGTCCCTGATGGGATCATAATTTTCCCCTTGTCATCAGGAGTCATACCGGTTGTGTCAACTCCTATACCTCCTGGTATCGCTATATGCGTCTCAAAAAATCGCGTCCCCAGCCATACCGGGGAGGTACGGCGCACATCACCGATCATCACTTTTGGCTTGACCATTGTTGTGTCCTAATTTTGATTTTGAACTCTCCCTGGGAAAGAAAACGCAGGGATTCTAAGCTGATGTCGTGGAGCGCGTTGAAACCGCGCTCCACGACGCTTAATAATACTGACTAGAGAGTAATTCTAGCCTGTACTGTTGTGGCAGATTATATATTTTTGTTGTCCTACTTGTTTAATTTTTCGACCCTGTAAAACATCAAGCTTGATTTATCAAGCCTTCGGCTTGCTTGTCACCCCTTGAGATGGGACTGTCTTAAAAACTGCGGATGAGTAGTTGATTCTCATTTCACGTCTAACCACTTTCCCTTAGCTTACCCAGCTCCCCCAGATACAGTTTTTGGCTACCATGTAATTAGGATGCTCCCCTTTGATGAGTGATCGCTGGACGTTGATCTGTCATTTTGGCTACCATGTAGAATATTTTCGGACTTTATGCAACAGTTACTGGACTTGCTGTGATTGTTGCTAATGACACCTAGCCCACTACCTGCTAACGCTGCTAAAGCTCTATGCTGAACTTTTTTAATAACCTATCTTCTCCAGTAAAAGTGTTTCTAGGATTTTTCCTTGCTGGATTGATATTTGCTGGATTGCTGAGTGTAGATTATTTAACTTCTTTCATTACATCAAGTGATACTTTAGTTAAAGTTGAGTTGTTAGTTCAAACAGAAGATAATCAACCCATACAAGATGCCAAAATACAATTTATCAGCAGAGGATCACCGACAACTAAATACACTACAGTAAATGGGTATGCAGAAATTAAAATACCTTTTAGAGAAAGCGTTGAAATTAATATAACAAAAGAAGGCTATGAAACTTTTGTTGACATAATTAATTTGGAAGTAGATCCAGATACCAACAAAAAATTTAAACTAAAAAGCTTAAATTCATCAAGCAAAACAATTGACTATCAGTACTATACTTCCCAAAATGAATTTATACCTTTAATTTTGTCATCACTAAGACCAGATTTAAATATCCCAATTATTCAACAAGTTTTAGAACACATTCATATAGATAAAATTCCTCTGATAGCTCGTAATGATGTTTTTGAAAACATTGAACGATTTAAAGTAGAGAGTAATAATCAAAGAACAATACAAAAAGCAATTGATGGTAAGTATGGTTTTGAAGCTAGTGATGCTGAGCAGATTGACTCTTCTTCTTTTTTTATCCCTAACGAAACAGGAGTTGTTGAGTATTCATCAACAAATAAACTATCAAATAGATTAGGAGATAATTGTTACTTCAGTTATGCACCTTTATTAGGTTCATTTCAAACAGCTGATGACAATATTAAATATACAGCACTAATACAATATGATAATGCTGATGAATATGGGAACATAATACAATACCCAAAATTGTTAGATCTAGCTAAATATGGGAAAAAGGATTATGGTCGGTTGAATTGTAGCGATAATTTGGGGGATGTTTGGATTAGAAAAATTATTAACAATAATCAAGATGTCCGTGGATTTCTAGGTTTTGATTATCACTTTATTTTTGACTTGCAAAATCACCGCCTAGGTTGCCAGGATTCTTGGGAAATTACAAGAATTGCTCCATCACCTTATTTGAAATTTATTGATATCATAAACAATAATCAAGAAGCTATTAGAATAGAGTCTATAAATTATGAGTCAATTAACAAAAGTCCTTACCAACTTACTGTTGCAGATCAAAGAAGTGTACTATTTAAGTCAAGTTCTGGCTTCACGAAAGAAATCAATATCTTGCTACAACCAGCAAATCACTTTTTGATACCAATAGAATTTGGATTTAATACTCAACCTGTCAAGGAAGCATATCAGCTTTACGCTGATATGGAAAAAAGTAAGCTCCTCAAAGCTGAAGAAATTTACGTCAGAAAACCTTTATCAAAAGTAGAATCGGAGAAAGAAAATAAAGTCACTGATTTGAATCAGTTTAACAAAATAAATATGAGTCCAGTAAATATTTCTGAAGATTTTATAAATGGAGCTAATTCTTTAACCGATTTGTTTAATTCTATTCCTAAAAGATTTGCTGTAGGTATGATTCTAAATGTTAAGTCATTAAAAATAAATGGTCAAACTATCAATATAGCTCCTCCCAGTGATGAGCCAACTGTTTATATATCTACTCTACTAGAAGGTGGAAGCTGTCCCTATTTAGTGGTTTATGATGCTCAACAGAAAAGTTGGTTAGAACTAGGCACAATTTTATCTGCCAGAAAAAATAAATCCTTACAACAGGAAGAGCTACATCACCTAGGGAATAATGTATCGAAAATTAAGATAGAAGAAAGAGAACCAGAAATTACTTATATTGATGCCCTTTCAATTGTTTACACTGAGCCAAACACAGAAGAAGTACAGGCAGTAGTTTATCCAACGCCTGAGTTACAAAAAGTAGATGAAGATTATTTTCTTTTGCATCAAGGAGAAGCTCTGGAGATTGACTTGGAAAAGTTTGTTCCCCCTAATGCTTTTGATGTAATGCTCAAGATTAATGGTTATTACCAGGCTCTACAAACATCGTTATCCTAATCACCTCACGGGATGTCAACATTGGAGCGCGTGAATTAGGTGTCTGTTGATAACCCTGGCATGGAATACCCCATCCCTTTAAAAGTTTGTCTGGCGATCGCCGCAATTGACTGTTCACCAGATGAGCCTTGTGTTCCACCCGTTGGAGCAGGAGGAGTAACGGGTGGATTGCCAGAAGTGGGAGTACTTTGATTGCCGCTACCCTCTTTCTGTTCAGTTATTGCCAATGCTTTGGTTACCCACTCCCCTTTACTAGCTGCATACTCAGCTAGTGGCTTCCCATCTACCTTTATTGTTTTTGCCGTCTCGTCAAATTCCAGCTTATCACGGGGAATTATACCCCCTTCAATTAAACCAAGAAAAGCATTACGGTCAACTCCAGCCTTGATTGCTGCCTCAGACCAGGTTGTTTGGGCTTTGTAGTCCTCTAGACTCTTAACAGCAGCCTCCTTTTCTTGGGTAAGAGTCTCTTTCTCTTTGGTCAAAGTGGTTATTTTGGTTTGTAGCTTAGTTAGTGTTTTTTGTGCATCCTCACCATCTTTGCCTAGTAGCTCATTGAGTCGATTTAAATCACCCTCTGCGGTTGTAAATTTTTTCTGCCACGATCGCGCTTCCCTACCCAAAGAACCAACCCTAGATTCAATAGCCGCGATTGCTTCCGTGTTTGGTTGTTCCATCGCTTTTAATGCCGCGATCGCTTCTGCATAATCCATTTCTTCCCTCCTTTTTGGTTCCCATTATGGGACATGAATTACTCTACATTTGTCAACGATTCAGTTACTTCAATTGGCTGATTGGAACCGTTATTACCGTTTCCATCACTATCACCACTACCATTATTTTTATTGTTTGAAGTATTATCTCTATCCCCCTTTTTCTCCATTGCTATCTTATCCACTTCCCCTTCAGCATCCTCTGTATAGCTTTGATTGGCGATCGCAGTTTCCTTAGAAAGTAAACCAGCTGAATAACTTTCCCTGACTTCTTTCCTTTCCTCAGCAGAAGGCAAACCAACTCTAATGTTCATCTTTATTGATAAACTCAGATCTTGGTACTTGTCTAGGTTTGTCCCCCGCTTACCAAGCAAAAAAGATGTCATAAAAAAGTTAGCCAGCATTGGTTCAACTATTCTGGTTGCATCTTTTTCCAAAGTGTTTTGAAAATCGGATCTAAGTTCTTCCCGCGATCGCTGACTCATAATCGTGTTAGTGGTTAGTCGATATTCTTGTCCCACTAACCGATAAATAGCTGCGCTGAAGAGTTTAATTGAACTCTCAAAGCTATCTACTGGAACCGGCGGATCTGTGTGAACGGTTGGTTGAGTGTAGCCAGTAATATTCCCAGTGGCAGGATCTTTTGTCGGTAAGCCATTAACGAAGTTTATCACTCCTGGAGCAAGGACAAACGATTCTCTTTCTGGTACAAATGCTCTATTGCCTTGATCATCTGTTTCAAAACGTCCTGGTGGTCTAGCATTGAGGAGCATTGTTGAGTAAAACCCACTCGATTCATTGTTATGTGGAATCAAAGTAGCAGCATGGTTGATTGCATCCTGTGCAGCTTTGACACCTATTGTAATGACAGAACGTCTCCTTATCTCAGCAATAGTTAGCTGTCCGTTTAAATCAAGGCTGAATTCCTCATCTACCTTATTTGCCCCGGTTTCCTTGTATGTAAAGTGAGTTAATCCAGTCTTAATATCAAGTTCCTGTACTTCTTCGATGGTCTTGCCATCTTGATCAAAGAAGTACTTAATCTTCAATGGCTTACCCACACCATCCCGTTTCATCACATCAATACTACGACTCAATGGGGAATGAAACGCGATCGCGCCCCAAGGGTCTTTTGACTCCAAAGCTATATACTCTGGCAATCTTGTCATCCGAAGATATCCCACCCCTTCGACCAATGAAGCTGTTAAGGCTGCGTACAAAGGATCAGAGAAGTACTCATTAGTTGAAGCCTTAAATTTCTTCATCAACTTCTTGACTACCTTTGTTGTCTCCTCAGTTTCCTTATCCTGTACAACTTCACCTCCCCTCATAACAAACCAAGATGGATCTTTGGATAATAAACACTCAACATGATGATCAATAACCTCCCTAACAATATTGAGACACTGAAACATCCTCTGAATTGCAGAAGTTATCTGCTTTCCTTCTTCAGTGCTATTATCTGGTCTTGTTCCTATCCAGTTACGGAAGTGCCCCTCATCAAAATAGTATTCCCAATTTCGATAAGAGTTAACACCTAACAACGAGCGATCGCGCCATTTCTGATCCCATTGATCGCCAATACCAAAGTAATAGAGATAGTTCTTAAAGTAATCATTTGTGTTAGAAGAAGTGAAGGCCATATTATTGGTTTAGACGACAATTCCACCATTTGACTTAGTTTCATCACTTAAAGCAGCAGGAAGATTGTTTTTGCCTTCAATAACTGCGTTGTAAACCGCGTAGGCACTTCTTCCACTGACAGTTCCAGAAAAGGTAGCAGTAGCATAAGTCACTATGTGAGCATGACGACTTGCGATCAAAAAATTCGTTGCCTTAACAGCACCTTGGAATTGACAATTCATGTTTAGGGCTATTCTACCCCCATATACTGCCGAGAACAGATTGTTATGTTTCCCTGATAGAAAAAAATTCCCCGTCAATACGAATTTGCTACCAGGATCAACACAATTTATAGTTGTATTGCTATAGTCCCCTTGAATTGCACAATTATCACAATTAACAACGGAATTATTCTGAGCTAACAAAGCTAAGGCACTGCCAGTTAGTGCAGAAAGACTAATGCCAGATAGACGGATTTGTGCGTTGCCGTCAACTCTTACTATATAGTTGAGGAGATTACTACTAGATAATACATAATCAAACGGATTATTAGTATCTCCAAGAATAGTTAAATTTTTAAGATCTGGAGGAATCAATACCAATGAATCGTAGGTTCCCGGAGCAAGTTTTATCGTAACGGAAAACCTGCCATTATCAATATTCTGATCCAACCAATACAGAGCACCAGGAATTGTCTTAAAAGGCAATGCTTCTGTTCCGTCTGCCGTACTATCATCTCCTGTAGGGGAAACATAAATTGTCAAACTAGAAGTTAATATCCTCTTGTACCTCCTTAATATCCAACTACCATCAGGCTGTCGATACGGTGAGCCTTCTTCTGGGGTCAACGAAGTGGCGATCGCCACTTCATCAAGGGTGGGAGTTGCACTCTTTGCTTGAAACACCCAAGTCCCATCAGGGTTTCGATACAAAGAGCCAGCTGCCTTTTTCAAACCTGCTGAATTGGCTATCGCTTCAAATGTATATGGCTCGAATGTCCAGGTACTTTCATCACTAAGACGACAAAGTACACCGTGCCCATTTTTTAGTCCTGTATTGTCAGCAATCGTTTGAAACTGCGAATTACTTGGGGCAAGCTCATTTTGGTACTGTTGCTCTTGAGCTGCATTTAAGTAATTGAGCGCATGTGCCAGATCTAAGGGAATTGATTTATCTTCTGGGTTGTAGATAGTTCCTCGCCACTCTACACGGAATGGGAGTTTGTCTACTGGTAACTCTGCAAAAGACACATGACTGTAGGGTTGTTGAGCGTCCTTTACTTGGTCAATGATAGGTCTAGACTGAACCATTGAGCAATACCTTTCAGAACATCAGGATCTTAACATGAGCTTATGAGTTGAACAAAATTACTTACAAGCGTTCCCATGATGGGACATTTTTCAAGAAAATCTGATCGTTCCGATTTCCTCTGCCTCTTGGTCGATAATTGCCCACTGATCAAGAAAATGTTTGATTAGCTGAGTTGAGGCATCAACCTGATCATCATTGGGTGACGCTGGAAACGCCTCTAACTCTTTCTTGTATTCTTCCAAGTAACCAGCTGCTTTTCTGAGTATGACATTGCCAGAGCGATAAGTTGGGGCGATCGCCTCAGCTCGTGCCTTCTTACTCTCCTTGGGGATGACAGGAATGATGCCAGTATACTTCTCCCTCATCTTCTGAATAATCGCTTTCCCGTTAGCTTTCTCCTCAATCAGTTTGACAGAGATCGGCTTGCCTAGCTCCTTCTGCCATTGTGCGATCGCCTTGTCAAGCTGACTCAAGGTATCTGGAAATGTCCACCTACCCCGCTTCTGATCCCACAACCAAAAGTAGGGACGCCAAACCAACCAGCATTGAGCGACTACATAACTTGCCGTGTCCTTAATTGAGCCAAAGCTGGCATCAACCGAGATTGCCAGCTGGAATTGAGTAGGAGGCTCGGAAAAGTAAGTTTTGTCCCAAGTGAATATTCCCCCACCAATAGCATAAGGCTCTTGATCGTGCCGTGCCGCGTACATTTGTGCCCCTAGAGTTCGTAGTGCTTCGTTGTCCTCCTCTTCTCCGAAACGCTCAGGATGGACAAAATCACCAGGCTCTCGAAGTATTTGGCGATCGCGATTCCTAGGAAATTCAACCAGTATCTGCACTGGAGCTTTGGTAGGTATCTTGATGTGCTCATAACCTCCCAGATCAGCAAGTATGTGCCCAGTTACATCTCTTACACCTACCCGCTGTTGAATAACGATCACCCGACTCTCCTTTGGATTATTTCTCCTGCCAATTGAGTAGTCATCAAATTTCTTGTTTGTCGCTTCTAACTGAATTAGAGATTCGGCTCCTGGCTTGGGATTGTTTGGATCATCGAAGATCAAACAATCAGCACCGACACCTGTGACTGAGCCATCCATACCCCTGGCAATCATTTCACCTTGAGCACTATTTCCATATTCGCTAATCCTATCCTTATCTAGCTTCAAGGATAGATTGGGATTTAAATTCTTGTACCACTGAGTTCTGATAAGATCCCGGCGAATTTGCGAATGATCGTTTGCCAGTTGACTGGAGTAACTTAGACATAAAAACCTCCAATAGGGAGATTTAGACCAGCACCAAGCAGGAAAAGCAATAGATGTTGTAAAGCTTTTGAGCGATCGCGGTGCAATATTAATTAACAATTTCTTGATTTCGCCGTAATAGACTGCCTCTAAATACTCTGAAAGCAGTTCTAGATGCCAATTGGGAGACAAAGGGATGTTAGGATTTAAAACTTTCCAGGATTTTAATAAAAATTTATAAACTGATCTTTTCGGATCTTTGTCTTCCTCTGTCGGGGTACGCTTGCTGCTCGTCTTGACTTTTGCAACCTTCTTGGTGTAGGTAGCTAGCATTCCTTTAGTCCATTTCATTTTCTTCACCCTCAAAGTTATTGAAGGACTGCAACCTAGCTTCCAACGCTTCCATTTGAAGAGCAATTTTTCTCTCTTTCCAGCCAGAAGAATGAGCCAAAACTATTTTTACTGCCTCTAGTCTGTCGCGATCGCGGGCATTGTCTTTATTCATTATCTTGGATGCAACTTTCATTGCGCTTAAGCTTTCAGTGACAGCATCTTGCACTGATGCCCAATATATTTCCTGTACGGTCTCTATAACTGCCTTCTTAAAAGCAGGTTCTCTCATCCAACCGTAAACCGTTCTTACATCAACCCCAGAGGCTTCAGCTGCTTGATTATACTTGGAGCCAGCTGCAATTTCTACAACTGCCTTGACTTGTTTTGGTGACAACTCCTCACAAAGTTTTTTTAATCCTGGATTGTCTCTAGCAATTGTTGTCCTACGAGCCATTAAACTATACCAATGATGCTGGAATCACTTGTTGAACGAGTGATCCCAGTTTAGCTCTAAAGCTTTATAAATCTAATCCCTCATCCTCTCTGAATGACAGAACATCCCAGACGAAACTCTTATTGTCTCCGATGATGGCATAGTCTGAATCATCAAAATAAATGGACACTCCTAACAGAGAAAGGAACATGCCCAGTTGTTCTGTGTTAACCTGGCTAGTTCCAAACATACTCTGAAGACCATCCTTAAAATGCTCAGCTATTGCCGCGATCGCTACAAACTCTTGCTGTGCCCACTGCTGAACCATCTCATCATCAATAGTCTTTTCGGGAAGAAAATAACTTTCAATGCTTCCCTGTACGATTTCATCTATCTGCCTCAGACCGAAGTTCTCATCCTGATCATCGTCAACCTGGACTTCTTCCTCGGTTTTTGCCTTTGGTTGTTCTTCCCCTTTCATTTCTTCCCCTACTTTCGGTTGTTCTTCTGCTTGACTGTCATTCTGATCAGCTTTAAAAGCTGCAAGACGATTTCCCGCAACTTTTAGATTGGCAATTGATTCAGCCTTTTTGCTTCCCTTTTTTCTCAGTAGATATCCACCACCTTGTTTCCTCTCAAAGTTGTAACCCACTTCTGCAAAATCATTTTTCAGAGTCTCTACGGTTGCTCGTCCCATGTTTGTTTCCTTTTGTAGGTGACTACACAGTATACATTGTTATTTTTGACTCGTCAGGATTATTCGTGTCCCACAATGGGACACTTTTTCCTACAGTTCCCTTACAGGAACACTGAGAGTTACAGTTTTTGGCGATCGCGCTACCTTGACCAAAGTGTTGTGAATTTTTGTTGTAGTCTCAGCTGTATTTCCACTGAGCATAGATAAAACACGACCACCACCGGCGACGGCTCCGGAAAGATGATTTTTATAGGCAGTAACACTCTGTAATAGCCCATAAGCAGTCCTGAAGGCAGCAAGGGTGCTGCTCCCCAGGTTGACCCCGCGTTCATTCATTTGCTCGTCAAAATGCCCTAGAAACAGCTCTAAGCAAGTTTTTACTATCTTTGGCTGATCACTCAACGGGATTCCTGGTTTTCCGAAATCTTTGATCAAGATTGCTAAAGCTTCTTCTGGAGTTAACGGAGTATCAGCCAGTAACTCCAAGTCTTGACTGTATTTGGTAAATTGACACCGCACCATTGATAAGCACTCCATGATCTTTTCATGATCGCCTACTTGACTTCTGATATGACTTATCAAGTTTCTAGCTTCTTTGACAGTTATTGTCATGCCGTTGGAGCATATTTGTCTACACGTCAACAAATAACCCCCAGCACCGTAGCCATAGGTGTGATGATTGAAGAAAACTAACCGACTGTTAATTACCTCATCAGGGGAAAGGTGAAATACACCCCCCATTGATTCAGGGATCTTGGCTGACACAAACGCCATGTTAGGGGCAAGATGAGACTTGCTATGATGCTTCCTGCAAATAAACCCACCCCAATCAGGGATTAATCCAGTGCGATCGCAAAAGGTGTAAAAATCTGACATCAACTGGCTATTTTGATAGGGTTGCCAATTAGTACCGGTGACAGTCAATAAATGACCATTATCCGATCTAATAGCAGCCAAAGTGTTAGCTTGCAAGCTGCTTAACATTTCCCCATCAAAATCATATTCAAATTCCTTGAGACAGGTCTCCCAGTTGAGTCCAGTAGCTTCTAGAGCTTCTTGTTGGGACATATCAGAATTAATAGGGGAACCTACACCTCTGAACAAAATCGATTCTTCCGTTGTTGCCATTGTTGTTTTAGAAAAGAGTATGCTTAGCGCCCCATTTGGAAACGCTAACCGTTAACAAAGTCACCAGACTCTAACTAAAAGGATCGTTGGAGGAATAGTTACTAATAGCCAAAGCGATCGCTGTAACCTCTGCCTCCTTTTTGTCCGACAATGAATCAATTTTGTGTTCACCAGCTTGAGCAACCCAGAGTGTATCCTCTGACTCATAGACACTTAATTCAATATGCCCAAATTTTGACTTGCCATCCTCCCAGTTTACCTTGACAGCATCAAAGGGATCTAATGACGACTGTGAGTGATGTAGATAGTAACCTACATCGTGGTAAATTTTCCCGAAGGGAGAAAATACTTCCTCAAATTGACGGTGATCAGCGGGATCTAGGGAGTAGAAAAGAATCACAGAGTTGATTCGTGATGCCCCTGTTACTGTATTAGGAAACTCATCGAGCAAGAATTCACCAGGAATGAAATCAATCCGTCCTTTCCAGTTGCAAATTGACATCTCATGCTTGTCAATCAAAGTCTGAGTTTTCTTGTTAAATAATACTCCTGATTCACAGAGATATAATCCTTTCTTGGTGTGACCATCCAATATCTCCTTAGATGCTTTCTTGAGACATTTGGCGGGATCAGAATATAGTACATTAGCAAATACACTACCAGTCCAATGATTTTTGTCAGCAAAGGCATCATCAAAGATTGTGTAATGATTTTTGGCAGGTATTCTTTTTTGAAGGTCTGAGAATGGATCTAAGTCGATCTCCCCCATAACCTCTAGAATTAATTCAATAATTTCAGTGGGAGTGTACCAGTTATCAGTAGGCTTATCTCCTAGTTCCTTATAGGTGTTTAACCGTGCTTGTTTTTCTCGTTCAGCTTGCTCATTTGCTTGTTCTAGATCGGGTGTAAGAGCATCGGTAGTTTCGCCATCAACTCCGGCAGGGTCGCGATCGCTGCTTTCAGTAGCACCAGCACTGTTTGAGTTCCTTAGTTTTTCTGCCAACACAGCCTTATGAGCTTTGTCAACAGACACCTTCTTACTCAGTTTTCCTTTCTCGTAAAGCTTGTCGATTACAGCTTCCCGATCTTCGGAGGGGACACCCACAATGTCAAAAGACATCTTGTTTGTGCCTTCATTCAATAATTGCGTCCATTTTTGAGCTAATGAAGGATCAGAATCCTTAATCCTTTCAATCTCCTCGATTGCACTCAGCCCTCGGTGTAAAGTGTTTCGGCTAATTCCTGTTTCTGCTGCAACTCGCTCAATGGAACGACCACGGGGTTTTTGACTTTTTGGTTTACCTAATGCGTCCTGTCGTTTTTTTATCTCAATTTGAAGCTTGAGACGCATCTCGTTTAGCTCTTGAATCCGACTCTTTGTCCTGTAGCTGTTACGAAGTCTCAACTCCTCTAATCGTGCTAACCCTGAGGGGAAGCTTTTGATTTCAACGGGAATCCGCCGAAATTTTCTGTTTTCAGGATCACGAGCATTTAAGCGTTCAACCGCTGCATGGCGACTATTACCATCAATGATTATCCCCCACTGATCGATGACTAAGCTCAACAATGATGGTTGCTCAATATCCAGCTCATCTATCAGACGTTGAATGTTGCTTTCATTGTCCAGATAAATCAGCTCGTTATACGGTAAACGCACTAATAGATCTGGATCTACACTTGCTAATCCGACTTCTTTAAATAAGCCAGTGTAACGATTGCAAGCGATCGTCGCCATATTTTTTGCCTTTTTTACTGAGGGAACTGCTCCCCCCATCCAAACCAAACCGTCTTCATCCCACAACGATGGTATAAAAACCTCTCCACGCTCTGAAGTTGCCTTAACCTTGGCTACTTGAATCCTTGTTGTGTTGAACTCCTTAGAATAGACGACTTCACATAAGCCACTGCTACTCTCAACCGGACTCTCAGAGACGATTACATCAGCGTCACTGGAGGTAATCGCGGTACTTCCTTTTTTATTTGTCATTTCTTTCCACTAAGAACTTTGACATGTACAACTTGTACTGTGTACTACTCTATTCATTAGATTAGCACTATATCAGGAAAAAAACACGTCCCACAATGGGTACTTATACGCGGTTGCGTTCAAAGATAGTAGTTGAGACAGACGCGGGGACGCGGGGACAATGAATGTGCGTACTACCGTTGAATGCAACTTGGTATTAAACGCCAAGTTCCAGAGATAGTTGTTCGTAAACCCAATTCCTACCTAGCCCATTAGACTTTGCAACTTTTTGTAAATATTTCTTGTATTCAGATTTTTGTTCCATTGAGCCACCAATTAGAACAGAGTTCCTCCTCCAATCCAAGGGAGGTGTCCGATTAAATTTGAGATAGAACTGTTTGCCAGCCCATTCAGGAGGAAAACTCCTTTGGAACGCAACTTTTAGCAGCTTCTGATAAGCAGCAAACTCCACCCTTTCTTCGTTGCTTACCCAATATCGAACCATTTCGCCATCAGGTAAATATTTGATCTTGCCAACCACATCTAGAACAGATCCACAAATTGGACATATACGATAAGATGCCAAGATCTGATTGAAGCAATGATGACAAGTTTTTATCGGGGCATCCCCTTTAGCTTCTTCCCCAAACTGATATAAGGAGCTTTCATCAATTTTCAGATCTTCAAAACGACCAAATTTATCAGGATGGCTCAACCCTACTGCATCTAAAAGGATCGCATCATTCTTCCCATCTGCTTTTCTTGCTAGTCTCCCTAGCATTTGAAAATACAATGCCCTAGATTCAGTGTCTCTAGCTGTAATACCACAACTAACCGGAGGACAATCAAAGCCCTCGGTTAACTTACCAACTGAACTGAGAATTTTGATTTTACCGTCTTCATAATCCTTATAGATGCGATCGCACTCTTTGGACTTCATTTTGGAGTGAACTGCTTCTGCTGTAACTCCAATCTCCTTAAACCCTTCTGCTAACCCTTTGGCAAATTCAATAGTTGGACAAAATGCTATTGTCAACCTGTTTTGAGCTAATTTTTTCCACTGCTGGATCAGGTAATCAATCGTTGCGTCCATCGACTTTCCTTGGCTGTCAGGGACGTGATAATAGGATATTGGACACAAGAAGTTGTTCTCGATCAATTCCCCTGGCATGGGAGCGAATACAGCATCCTGGTAGTAATCAAGGAGTGATTGCGTTTTGCTTAATCTCCAAGGGGTTGCAGTCAATCCGATCAGTATTCCTTCCTCCTCCCTTTTGTTAAGCAATCGCTCTCCCCTTGTGAGTTTTGGGAAGCGTTCTATCATCACATTAACAAAGCTAGTTATATGACACTCATCAGCAAAGGTTAAATCCGGTTTAAACCAAGAGATATCGCGATCGCCTGACATTGTTTGGAAAGATGCCACTTGAACCGTTGCACTCCTATCCTCCTCATATCTACCAGCAATCACACCAGACCTAATCCCCAGCTTCTTTAAAGTCTTTTGCGTCTGGGGAATTAGGCGATCGCGATGTACCACAAATAGTATCTTCTTCTGCCGTTTGACTGCATCCCTAGCAATAAAGGACGCTATTATGGTTTTCCCGCTCCCTGTTGGGGCAATAATCGCAATCCTATTGGCGGACTCAAGCTTTTGATAAGCCTCTTGTATTAATTTGGCTTGGTATGGGTAAGGACTAATGAACATGAGACTATCAATAAAACATACTTATCTGTTTTCGCTCCCATAATGGGAACGAAAAATTTTTTGATTTTGTACAATAAACGATTTATGGGGACTTGATGCGTACAAACACATCTGAATTCATCTGAAGACTTCTTCTTTTGCGCGATCGCTTCATAGGAATCACCTCACCTGTTGAGGTTTGTCTGCTTATAATAGCTTCCCGGAGAAGATCTATAATCACCTGAGACAAGCTAACAGGCTCACCTTTCCCGCCTGTTTTTTCTGCTATCTGCTCGTTAATTCTCCTGTGTTCACCTCTTACAAGTTGCTCAACTTCTGGAGTAGGGTAAAAAGATATATTAGTCCTCGCCATACTTTTGATCCTTCTTTTGGATTCCATTATACCTTCTTCACAAAGTACAATGTAAATCAGGAGGATTACTCAGCAAGCTCAGACTCAGTAGTGGAGTAAGATGAAGCGTGAAAATAGCTGAGCCCAAAAGAAACAAACATAAGAGTAATCACAACAAGAGTCAAGGTTACAGGACTATTTAGTTTTTCTCTTACGCTTCTTGGGGGTTGACCGTTTCCTAGGAGTTGACCGCCTCCTAGTAGTAGTCTTACTGGTAGTTTTAATAACTTTGGAACTGATAGCCTTAGAACCAGTTCTCCGTCTTTTAGGCTTTCTAACCACTTTTTTGAGCTACCCCTCTTAGGAAACCACTCGCGATCGCAGTTAACAAAAACAACTTTTATGTTTGAAGATTGTTCGATATAAGCAGCAGTTGTTTCTGCTGATTTTTTCTCCTCATCCCTGGTTGGTTTAAACCCAATAATCACCCCCTTTTTGTTTCCTTTGATATTCTTTTGGTAGCAAGCAACCTGTCCCATTGCCTGATAAAGATGGTCGCGGGTCAACCATTTCTTAACTTCATATATAGTTGATGGGGTAACAATATCAGCACGTCCACCTCTACATTTAAGCTCTAGATAAATCTCCTTGTTTCCTAGATCATAAAGCCTTTGAGCAATATATTCTTGCAAATTGCTTTCTTGCCACTTTTCTGGCATTCCAGCTGCCTCAATAAAGTCCTTAACCTTCATGTAATCTTTAGCCATTTCTTCTCAAGTCCTGAATAAAAATCTTCACCCAATCCGTTGTTGGTTGTTTGTTGTTTGTTAAGAAAAACAAATGACAAATGACAAATGACAAACAACTAAACACCTTATCCCTCACTACGTTTCCTCCTAGGCAAGCCAAGGGTGTCCATGATGCGATGCAGTCTTGAACGCAGTGATTCACCTAGTAATGACTCTTCATCAGTCCCCCTGCCTGGGGATATCCCGTAAACCTCAAGCATCAGCTCATTCTGAGTGGTGATATTTGGCTTACCAGTAGCTTGCGATCGCCACTTGTAGAGCCATTCAACCCACTTAACCTCTAAATCCTCTAGAGCTAGGCTTGCTGGCTTGATTTTATCAGCTGGGGGACGGAACATGAGCATGAACTGGATATGCTCTTTTTCCAGCTGTTCCTGCAACAGTTTCCTTGCCTCGACATCCCCCAGTGCATTTTTAGCGATCTCCTCTATATCTACTTCCTCATCTTGATTGAGGAAAGCAGTTCCAAACCGGTTAGCTTTTTCGGCATAAGGGTTAACAGGAGGCAAGCCGCCGTAGTGGAAATGGTGAGGGGTCATGCGTATTTCGTAGCCCACCGGGGTCACCTCACAAGTAGGAGTTTGTGAAAGCTTGAAATGCACCATTAAGGCATTGAAGAACTTTTGGATATCTTTCTCTATCCCGCTGTCCTTTCTCCAAGGATTGACGCAAACGATAGTAGAACCATCTGTATCAGGTCTAGCTGAGACAAAATCCAGGTTTACCCCTTGACTTTCGTAATACTCAATAAGGTTTCGAGCAGTAGTATTAAACAGATCAAACTCTGTAGGTTTCTTAACCTGTCTTTGAGCTTGGAGTTTTTCATAGAAAAGCATTGCCCGTTCTTTGAGCTGCTTATTATCTTCTTGCAGCTTTTTGATGGTCTCAATCGACTCTGCTACCTTAGCCCTTGCCCCTTCAATCGCCGCTTCTTGTATCTCCTTAATCTGTTGAGCGATCGCCTCATCGCATTCATCATAGTATTCTTGCTGAATTTGAGCCTTCAAAGCTTCCATCTGTTGAGCAACTTGAGACTGCCAAGTGCCATGCTCTGTCTTGATCTGACCTGTGATCGCTTCTGCTTCCAATTGGGCTTTATTCAGCAACAATTCAGCTTCTTTTTCGGCAACAATTCTTATTTTCTTGGCTTCTTCCTCAGCTGTCTTTTTCAATAATTCAGCTTCTTTTTTAGTTTCTTCAGCTTCGGTTAGAATACTTTTCTCCTCATCCCCCAAATTATTAAGTAGCTGATCAATTTCCTTCTGCTTTTTAGCTTGAATGGCTGCCGCCTTCTCCTCAGCTTCTTTCAATAGCTTTTCAATTTGTTGATGGCATTCAGCCATTAGATCAGATCTTTTCTCCTCAGCTTCTGCACCGAGTTTTTCAGCTAATTTTAATTCCTGTTGAGCTTTGAGTAGCTGTTGAGCGATCGTGCTTTCTTTTGCGTATATCTGTTGTCGGGACTTCTCCTCTGTATCGTTAATCTTGTATTCTGTGTTTTCTGCCTCCTTTCTTAACTTTTCAACCTTGGCTTGTACTGTCTCTAATTCACCCTTTTTCTTCACATACTCTGGGTAACGTTTAGCACTTATGGCAAGGGTTGGAATCGCGATCACCCAAGCTATAACTGTCTTCACTCGATAGGGCAATGGGGTCATCAACAGAAACAACCCTATGGTTGTAGTTAGTAGTTGATTCATCACCTCACCTCTTATTTGCCAGGATAGCCAAGACACCGATAACAATTAGACAGACAAAAATAATTGACCCGGTTGGGGTAATACTCCAAAGGGCTACTGCTGTTCCCGCGATCGCGTATAAAACCAGTAGACCAGCTGAGTAGAGGTTTGCCCAAAAAAGCTTGTAGTTCATAATAGTAATTCCATCCAGTAATGTGTGTGGAGGGTGAGACTCCCTCCACTTCTTTTCGTGTCCCCATTATGGGAAATCAATTTGTTGCCTATTGAGAAATTTCTCGGAAGTCAGCATCCAAAGCTTCAGTCACTGCACTGGCTTTAGCAGCATTAGCTTTCCACTTCTGAGCACGACCCTTTAGTACAGTAACTTTAGAGTCACGAATACTGGCATTTAACTGGTTAGCCTGAGCTTGGTATTGTTGCTTGTTTTCCGCATCCTCTAACTTCAAAACTTTTGTGCCGTAATTTGTGGCAGCGATCGCTACATCAACTTCTTTGGTGGACTTTTTGATAGCTAGTTCCTGAACTGTTAACTCACCAATGGCAACCTCTAAATTGGCTGCTGTCCTCTCCAATAAAGTAGAGCGCTTAGCGGCTTGAGAAACAGTTAATGCATTGTCACCACCATATTGAGCAATCAAAGTATCAGGAGAAACATCTCCCAACTCCCTTGGAACGTCTTTTAGTGCGATCGCTCCACTAGCTCCAACGTCAGTATTTAAGGTGATTGAGCTATTGCTTTGAACTGGTTGAACAGCTGGTTGAGCAGATTTAGAATTTTTCTCTTGCTGTTCTTGTTGCTCTTGTTGTGCTTGCTTTGCGGTGATAAAACGTCCATTCTTGTCTCTTGGCATAGTATAATCTATCCTTATGTTTGGTTGGTGTTTTTTGTTCGAGATCCCCGTTTGTTAGCCTTGCCGTCCTCGATCTCGTGGCTAACCCGCTGTTTCACCAGGACAAAGGGAAGTGGGAAGAGTAGGACTAAGGAGAGCGTACTACAAGTGTGTTTTTGGGGTACTTTTTGGAACTACATTAAGTTCAACTAGATTCCCAAAATCTCTAAAACCCTTATTCTGTCGTTCGTGGGAACGGAATTTTATTTTTTCGGTATTTGGAACTTATTTGGTTCCAGAGCTTGTGTTGTACGAAGGTAAAGGGTTGTGGTAGTTCCAAGACGAAATTGTAGTTAAGTTCCAATTCCGTGTAGTATTTGTCACTTCGCTTTGTCCTACCTTTTGTCCTACTCATCACAGTAACTTTTTGAGGTAAGGTACAAAACCAATAGCTGATAGCGTTTTGAGTTCGTTTCGCTTTGTCCTACCCTTTGTCTTGCGCTTTGTCCTAGAGAAACGAAGAGTCGTAATTTTTGCTATCTTGATGGGCTACAATCGCCGGGGAAATGACATTAGTGTGGAGAAATTCTTCCAAATCTATAAGAAAATCCAATCCCGCCAATTGTCCAGCAACCTCACATGCAGCCCAACAGATAAGTGGTTTGATGCGTATCCTGACTGCTAACATCATCCATCATGCCTCAGCTAGCGATCGCAGGTAAGAGTACATTTTTGTTTCTAGCAGGTTCCTGATTGACCACATAGGAGGAGAGTTGATGTCAAAACTAGGAGCCAATGCCAAGATTCCTTCTGCTAAATTGATGGCTTTATCGCGTTCAATGCCTGTCATTGCGATCGCCGTTGCTAAATGTGTCTTGCGGCAAGTTGGCTTAAACTGCTTAATCCAGAGGGAGTCCCAATACAGATGATGGGGTAGTTTATGCGTAGAGAACCACTCATGTATAGAAGTAGAGTTGGTCTCCTGTTGGTTGCACTGGTTGGTCAACCTTGCTATACCTTTGCGAAATATCCTAACTGCTATCGATAGCATGTCGTCACCTTTTTTAGTTTGTTGTTCCTTGTCCGAGTCCCACAATGGGAACGCATTCCCATATTTCGACACCTCTTGTTGCAAACTGAAGGAAAGCTTTGCGATCGCCTGCAACAGTTCCACAATCAAGCACTGGTTACCGATGGCAGTTGATACTGATTGAGTGTAACGGTAAAAAAATCAGGAGCGATTACCTCCCCCTTCTCGTCAGTCAAAACCTCGCCTGTCTGAATCAGATGCTCAGCACTAGCGATCGCCTGATTGTGTTTTTGCTCATACTCAGAGAAAGCAGCGGCAGCGCGATTAACTAGCCCATCTAAATCAATGCCTAGCTCAGCTGCAACACCAGCAATGGGTTGATTGTTGAGATCCTTATTGGACTGCTCAAGTTTGGCTAACCTTTCTTCATGGACAGCAAGGTGATAAGTAGCCTTGCCTAGGTTGACAACTGCTTCTTCACGTTGTGCAGTTTGGAAACCCTGCTTAAACAATAACTCTTGATGACGCTTTTGAAGATTAGTAGTCAGAGTGTAGATCGTCTCAATACTTGCAGTAGTTGCTTCACTGATGGTTTTAGCATTGGCGATCGTTAAACTACTCACCTCTTCAATCGGAGGAACTTCAGCCTGACCAGATTTTACCTCCTTGACACTGGGTAGTTGTGGTGGCAAGCCTACCGCTTCAGAGATTTGCTTATGAGCCTCAAGTAGAGCCTTAGCTAATGCATCTGGAATCTCGGAGCTGCCATTCTTGATTGAAGTACAACCAGCTGACTTGGCAGCTTCTATAGTACCCTTGATGGTTAAGCCCATTTCTGTTGCCAGTTCTGATATTTTCATCTGTTTTCTCCTAACTTACTAGTTGTTGCTGATTAGCTTCTAACACCTGTTCCACTTGGCGATCGCTCATCCTTTTGCCATTCATCCTGGACTTGTAAAGCTCAGCTATTTGCTTGAGGATATCGACTTCGATCTTGGTAAATGGTGGAGGATCTGGGTAGAGGGGTCTAACTGTTACACCAGATTCAATCCTTTCTCTTTCCACCTCCTTTTGTAGTTGATACGACGGAAATCTATTTGTGCAGGATTCTTGATATTCAGGAATAAATTTGTAGGCAAGAATCCGATACTTGGCTAGTGTCTTTTTGGACACTCCAATTAACTTGACTACCTCATCTAAACAATATTCAGATTGGAGTTCTTGTAGTAGGTCTAAATCAATGTAACGCTTAGGTGTTTCACTGGCTGATAACCGACTGACGAGCATTTCGCTTGTCGATTCACCTTCGACTAGCTTTTGCATTTTCTCTCGCTTTCTCGTTTCATCTCATACACTCTAGGATACCCTTAAGTATCCTGTCAAGGTCTTCCAGGTATCTTAGAGGTATCCAAGAAGTGATTTTAGTACTTTTGCCTTACAATTGAATAGTGGAATGCTCTAGTAGCAATTAATCTAAGAGAAGTGATTTAGTAGCAAAAAAAATCCAAAGAAAAGGAGTGCAATGGGTTTCTATAAAGATAGTGAGTTAGAGGGAAAATCGTTCAAAGTGATAACAAGGGGTTCTACAGGGGGACAGTTAGCAGCTATCTGGTCATGGGGAAACGGACAACCAATCTCTCAGTTCATCTGGAATATCATTGCCAATGAAGCTTTCAAAAACCAAAGTGAGATAGACCGAATTATCGATATCGAACTAAATCGTCGATTGAACGAAGGAGAAGAAGTTACACGCCACCAGGTTTGCCGCGATATCATCATGGATAGCAACTTTTTTGAGGTAGCAGATAAGGCAAAGGGTCAACAGGAAGAACTTCTGATCGATCATCAGACGAAAGAACAGCTTGAGGAGACAGCAAAGAAGCTGGGCAAGACACCCAGCCAGTTAATCGAGGAATTGTTAAAAAAGGTTTGAGCCATAAGGGCAAAAACCAACATAACAGTCTAACGTGGTTTTCCCGGTAGCTGCCGAAAGCCAGTAAAGCAGCTACTTTGTTTGCTCAACAACTGTTTCAGCAAATACTCAAAGTGCGGTAAACTTTTTCCATGAAACGCGATCGCTACGGAAAGGCAAAAGTACTAACCCAGGCTGAGATTGAGGTCTTATTCAGCGATGGGTTACAAAATAGTCGAGATCGCGCCTTATTTGGCTTCTGTCTCTACACGGCTTGTCGAGTCAATGAAGCCTGCACCCAACTTACTGAGGATGTGTACAATCCACTGGGTAGGGTCAGACCAGAAATGATCATCCGTAAGTGCCATGCTAAGGGTCAGCTTAGCAGCCGAGTCATACCCACATCAATTGACTTACAGGTACTCCTGAAACAGTACTTTAGTGAAGCCGGAGATTACTATCTATTCCCTGGACGTTGGGGACGCGGACATATTCACCCCGACTCAGCAGCGTTGATTTTCCGAGAAGCCTGCAAACGAGTCAAAATTGAAGGAGCCAGTACCCACAGCTTCAGAAGGACTGCCCTTACCCAAATGTCAGACAACGGTGTACCACTGCGGATCATCCAAGAGATATCTGGACATCGGAACCTGGAGCAGCTGCAAAAATACCTTGAGGTTAGGGATGCTCAAGTTAAGGGTGCGATCGCTTCTTTGTCTCATCTCTCCTATGCTAGAAATCCAAAGCTCCCAGAAGAAAGTGAGGTTGAGAGTATTAGCGACAAATTGAAATAACCCTTTCCCTCACTTGGGGAAACCCCATAGGGGAATACACCGTCTTAACCTATTTTACCGATTCATTACCCCGACCAAACTCAAACAGCATGGACATTTCGACAAGATTAATCCCGATGTAAAAACCCTCAACTTTACGTTTCTTTACTTTGGCTGCTGACTGGATATTGGCTATGAATTCGCTACGGGTCAGTTTAGGTACAAGTTCCCTTGCATTTATGGGTTTAGGTGACTTGTAGGGTTGGTTACCACTGTCATCTAGTCAGTTGCTTTAGTGACTTTCCCCCTAAAGCAATTTTGGTTAATGTGAATTCAAATTCAAAAATTTCGTAAAATTCAAAATAGTACAAACGTATTTAAATAAATTTGTTTCCTGGAAAAATTAAAATTAACTTTTTTAAACAAAATTGACAAAAAATAAATTTTCAACTAAAATTGTTGTTAAAAAATCTTTTAAAAGTTTTTTTTGTTAATTTCTTTAAAGATCAGAAGTTGAAAAAAAAGTTTTTAACCCAAATCTATGATTAAATTAATTAGTATTGCTTTAGGGGGAAAGTGTGATTTTGACAGGAACTAATCTAATAGCTACAATGGACAATAGCAGAAGGGACAAGGTTTAGAGCTCCTTGTCCCTTCATTGAGAAAAACATACCAAGGTAACGACTTGGTTTGAATTGTAAAGCAAAAACGGCTACCAACCGATTTACTTGACTGCGGTAACGCGGTAATACCACCACCAGCAGCGACATCACAATGGCTACAGCTACATAGATTACACAATCACACAATAGTTAATTAGCATGACTGCATGACTGCATGACTACTTTACTTGAGTGAGTCTTTAATTATATTAGCATGACTACTTTTACAACGGCAACAGAGTTAACAGAAAGGCTAGGAGAAGATCCCCAGATTGATTATGGGACTGAGTGCGCTTTAATTCTCGAAACCTACAAACCTAAGCGCCTCCTAACGACGTTGGCATTCCTAAACAAGCTTATTTGGGCGATCGCAACAGATTGTAATGCCTTGGTCAAAATGAGACAGCGGGGCTTTAACCCAGAGAATAGGCAGGAGTTCAAGGGACACCACGTTATCAGCAAACGGGCATTGGCTGAACTGTTGGAGCGATCGCGGCAAGGATTGCTAGATTGGCAGATCCCCATTAAAGGGTTTATTGAGTACTGTCAGCGCTGGTGGCATGGTGCTAGCAAGGTAAAAAAGACTTTCAGAAGCATCAGAAATAGCCTAGAAGAAGTTTTTGAACTATGCACCATAGATAGGAGTAAGCAGAATTGGCAGAGGGGCAAAGATGGCAGTACTTACACAAGGGATATACCAATCTTGAAAGGGATTGATTTTGAAAGGTTGCTGATTCTGTATGAAGAAGTAGAAATGACCCTGAGAAGGAATTGCGGCATAGTCACAGAAGAATTTTTTGATATGCTTCCTGATCACAAAGGAGCCAATGTCCCTCTTATCTATAACAAGGTTTTTGAAGACCACTTGTTTATGTTCCACAGGAAGAAACCTGATTACACATATGGAACGATGCCTGTAAGCCCACAGGAGCCTTGCAGCACTTCAGATAATCCAGACAACAACATCATTGAAGAAGAAAAGATGCCTGAGATTCCACCCTTGCAGCCAGTAGACAGACGATTACAAATTGATCTGTGGGAAGCACAAACACGCGAAGAACACCTCGCCACCGATACTAGTTTCTGGACTCTCTGTGTTAAAGAACGACTTCAGCAAAGAGACAGATTGAATGTTAGGCAACTGAATCTAAACCTATGAAAAACTACAGTAGATCATCTGAACAACTTTGTACTTGACACTAAAGGAAGTGAGACATCAGGACTCATCCTCCTCCTCTTCCAAAAGTACCCGCCATGCTATCTGAGAGCCAATTCTTTTCTCTGTCTTGATGAAGATCCAAGAACCACGTTGATAGGCTGTATCATTATTGTGGCAGAAAGGCTTAACCCCAATTAGTGCCTCAATCTCAGCAGTAGATAACAATATCCCTGCCTCCATCGCCTTAGTTAATTCCCAATGATGCCAAAGTGGCGATCGCGCAGCTACCGTAGGTAATCGCGGGGTTTGAACAGCGGCTAGTGCTTCCGGTAACTGAGCCATTGCTGCTTCTACTGAGGCTTTAACACAGGTTTCTACTAGAAATGCTAGTTGAGTAGTATCAGGTTGTCCAGTGGACATTTCTATTTGTCCACTAGGCATATCATCCCCTCTGTCTAACTGACAGAGAGGAAAATCATTCATCTTGCCACCGTCTTGAATGTGACCATGCAGTTCATCTAGCGATCGCAGATCAGCTGCATTCACGTAACTGTTTTTACCCTCCCTAGACGGCTTAATCCCCAATGCCTCCAAGCGATTGTAGACTGCTTGCTTGCCAATTTTGTAGCGACTCTGTAATTCGGTTACAGGGTAGTTGTCAACCTCAATATCCATCATCAAGACCAGTTCTATGGACATGTCCAGTGTACATTAGAACTTGTCCAGTGGACATATAAATACTGATCAGAGAAAGCGTCCCGCGATGAGAACGCTTTCTCTGGTTAGCCCCACACCCCGCCTACTTTTCAAGCGGCTTGTCATCCCCTGAACAGTTACGCCTCAAGAGACAGAAAGGAAAACCCAAGATTAAACCGACCAAGGTGTCTTCTGCGTAGACCAAGTTCCATCTTGTTCATAAGTGATATAAGTGTTGTTAAATTGGTCAAAATCACCTCCAGGCCCTGTTTTCAATACCGCATTAGTTAAGGAGCCTGCTTGAATCTGGGCCAGTTTGTTTACACTATAGTTTCCGACTGCTACAAAGAAAGTTAGAATCGGGGTAATAACATATTCAAAGTTCGGGTTTGGAACCCAAGTTACACCGGTTGAACCAGAGCTAGTCTTAACTCCAAAGGTCATACTGTTATTCCAATTTTGAACAGGTGAAAAAACATTAGTATCAACAACTAGATTTGTTTCAGTAGGGGTAGCCCGAGTTTTCCCTGGTACAATACCAGGGGCATCGCCTTGAGAGCTCCCATAAGTAGCTAGATAGCCTTTATTCAACTCAGCAGATATTGTTTGACTAGATTTGGCTACATTGCCTACTACAACAGGATCAGTCTGTGCTCCAACGCCCATTGAATACTGTACAAATGATTCAAATTTTTGTGTTCTAGTTGGATCATACGGAGTTACTTGGAGGAAGGTGTCAGAATTCTGAAAAACATTCTGTGGTGGCGTTGAGAACTGAGGCGCTTCCAGGAATAACCACATTGTTACCGGGTTAGCCTGAAGGTTGCGCAGATTGAACGTGTATTCAGTAGTTGCCATAAGAGTAAGCAGAATTTAACTCAAGTTGCTAGTTATTGGACTTTGGACAAAATTGAATGTTCTGTCTTCGGTCTTCTACATATAAGACGTTTCTCGAAACCAATTCCTGACTTTTTCGAGTTAGCGATTTTGAACAACAAAAATCCGCTGAAATTCTTATCCAGCTTAAGTTTGACATTCCTCTCAACCCCTGACTAGGTTGCCAAAATCTTTATATTTCTTTACAAATGCTACTTACTTTCCATCCAACCGCCAACTCAAATGAAAAACCAGAGCGATCAGCTTCTCTGGTGCTGTAGGCAATCACGCAAACAAAATCACATTAATGTGATTTTGTCAATACAACCCCTAACTCCAACTCCAGGTGAGCGAAAAAACGGTTGGGAAGTGTGGGGATCTGGGTAGCGGTAGCAAAATCTGGTAATCTGGAAGCCATTATCGATAATTGAAGGTGACGATTGGGAAAAGACCCCAGTCACATAATTATGACCAATGACATGCTCTCGCTTTCCACTGATTATTCTGTTTATGTTACAATCATGAACAAAATAAATAATTCATTTCAATTAGTTTCTCAACAAAGTAGTCATGGCACTTTTAATCCATTAAACCTACCTCCTTGGATTGCTGGCGGTTCCCAAATTAGTTTCAATCTGGATGGTACTATTTTAACTGGTTCGGATGGGGTCGTCACATATTCAGCTTCAGGAAAAAATATCAGTTTTGCTTTTCAATGCCCTCGGTATGAGGATAACGCATTATTTATACCTTTAAATCAGACGTCATATAGAATTACCTACTATGGACAAAACAAATATGTCCAGTGGGATCCCTCAGGCTCAAACTGGGGTCCTCCAAATAATTTCCCTCTTAGAGGTCATCCTCTTTATGCACTTTTTGTTGTAGAAGATTGAACTACTGTCGTGACCCAACAAAAACTGCACAATAGAAAATCCACAGCTTTGTTGTAAATAATCGGGTTTGAACCATTTTCCTAATGAACCATTTTAGCTGGGTCACGGCATGTTTCACCGCTCTCCTAGTGGAATGCCAGGGACAATGGAAACTTCTTCTAGGGAGGATGAGGAGGAGGAAGTCCCTATCCCACCTTTAGAAGCCGTTAATAGCACCTTAGAGATTGAGAAGTGTGATCCAGAACTCAGAGCGATTAAGTTACGCGATGGTACTTTCTGGAGTCAGTGTGTGTTAGCTAAGCTTGCCAAGAAGGGACAACAGTTTGTGCAACAGTTGAGGTTGGACTTATGAATTAGACTGGGGTATTGAGGTCAAAGGTGATAAGCGTCGATTCCCAAAAACCTTGTGAAACAAGGTTTTTGGGATTGTTAAGAAAGATGTGACTAATGCATAGGGACTTAGAGGGGCATCAGGAGGTGTACCAGATAGACCTGTTGGAAAGTTGGTTTGGCTCAAAGGCTGCCCATACTTTAATTCGGATCACTACATTCTCCCTCTCCGTTATCCAGCCTCAACAAGATTCATTCAAATCCGGATTATTACATTCTCCCTCTCCGTTATTCAATGCAAAATTTCCGCCATCTAACTCACAACATCTCTGCACCGCTTCTTTTCCAAATTTACTCAAATTGCCCCAATAATTCACCCTTGGCCCCACATGGCAATAATTAGGAGGCACGGGATTAGCCATCGGAGGCTCATTAACTAACGTATAAATCTCCCCATTTGCGTGATAACAAAATCCTATATTTGCTTTATCCAACCAATCCGGAAAACTTAAATTCTGAGCTTGGGCTGGAGCCTGCCATATCATCACCAATGCACACAACAACAAACTAATCAATTTAACTACATTCATTTGTTCTGACCTCTTTTGAGCTTTACATTTGGACTTTGGACAAAATTTTTAAATTGGTTGTTTTCAGTCCTCTACATATAAGACGTGTTCAACAGACAATTCCTGACTTTTTCGAGTTAGCGATTTTGAGCAACACAAATCAGCTGAAATCGCTATCCTGCTTAAGGTTGAGGGGAATGTAAACCACCAACTTGGTGAATAAAATCTTTATATTTCTTTACAAATACCACCAGCATTCCATCCAACCGTTAACTCACTCCGGTAAGCTGGAGCGATCAGCTACTCAGAGTTTCAGGTGTTTACTTACCTGCTGCGCTCGTAGGGACAAAATGTCTGCGAGCGCTTGCTATACTTTCATCAAGTAGACATTTTTCCCTCGTGCCAATTTATGAACTACCGAGACATCATTACAATTGAGCCTGAAAAACGTGGTGGTAAGCCTTGTGTCCGTGGCTTGCGCATTACAGTCTATGAAGTGCTTGAGTACCTAGCTTCCGAGATGACTGAAGCAGAAATTCTAGACGATTTTCCCGATCTGACGCGAGAAGATTTAAAAGCCTGCATTGCTTATGCTGCTGATCGTGAGCGTCGGTTTATGACTGCCCCATTATCTGCATGAAATTACTTTTTGATGAAAATCTATCGCCTAAATTACCAAACCGTTTGAGCGCTCTTTTCCCCAACTCACTTCATGTTCGAGATGTGGGCATGAAAGCGACAATCGATCCAATTGTTTGGGATTATGCAAAAGACAATGATTTAATGATCGTCTCGAAAGATGCTGACATGCACGATCTGAGTTTAGTATTCGGAAATCCACCGAAAGTTATTTGGCTTCGCCTGGGGAACTGTTCGACATTACAAGTTGAAAATGTGCTGCGTCGGGAGTTTAGCGCAATCGAATTATTTTACCAAGATGAGACTTTATCCCTACTTGCTTTATCATGATCCGTTGGAGGTCAGGATCAGTTTCCCCGGTAACGAAGTACAATAGCTTCGTTACCGTTTTGATGCTATTGAGGCAATCACCTGCGATTGCCTTCTCTACGAGAGGCTACGCCAACGGCACCAGCGAAGCTGATCGCGCTTCTAGTCGAAATTCCTTAACACAAATAAATCTGCTAAAATTAGCGATCGCGCTTGTTGGGGATTGTTGAGAAAGCAATCAATTAGACTTCGGACTTTAATAGAGGATTGACATTGCTCAGGAATCCAACCCGTCTTATCCTGAATAAAGGATTCTGCACCGATACGTGCAAAGCTACGGAATGCCCTAATTGCTTCTGTCGTTGTTCTTTTTGACTCGAAGGCATAGTACTCTGCCAAACAAGCCCAAAAATCAGAGGTATAAATCTTGGGGTAGTATTGTGCGTAAAGGTTAGAGTTTTTGCCTATTAAAGGCTCTAAGCTTCTTGGTATATCCTTGCCTGAAGCTTGGGGTGACAATTTTTTGTGCCATAGACTTACAGCACTTGGATAGATTCCTAATGTCCTTGCTATCCCTATTTCCGATATCCCACTCTTTCCAGTTGCTGTGACCGTAAAATACTCAATGCCATTTTCCTTAACGTGCATAATGAAGCTATCATTACTGCTAGCCATAGTTCAAATCATCCTTGAATTGTGGTCAGCGTCCTTACTCAAGGGACGCGGTAGGTGTTAAAAGCAGTGTTCGCGCACTGCTTGCCTACTTTTCGACTATTATACACATTACAATGTGTCAATTCAAGAAGAAATGAAAGTTGGTTCCCATTATGGGACATTTTTATCACTTAGCAAGGGAGGAGTGGATAGAAGTTCAGCGATCGCCCGCTGTTGTTGAACAGCTTCCATTCTTATTCTTGACTGCCATTCCTTTATCTCTCTCACTTCCTCTTGCAGTCCCATCAACAGCTCTACTTGTCCTTCTAATCTTGCTACCTTCTCCCTTAGGACAGATGATGTCTCTCCTTCCCCTTCACTTCCTTCCAAGTATCTGTCGATGAAGTCCAACAGTACCCAGGATGCGTTCTTTTCTTCCTGAGTCGCTTTCTTTTTGAACGCCTCCCACTTCTCTGGGGAAATATTGAATGATGCTGTACGCGATCGCTTGGTGTCTGCCATTACCTTATCCTCTTATACATCCTCAATATAACAGAATATATATAGTATGTATATGAGTGTCCGGCAATTTGCATACAATCATCGCAATGTGTATAAATATTACAATTAGTCCTCAATTGTCTTGATGTTATACATATATCATTGTTATATTATATATATAAGCCGGTGGGACAAGGAGCCACAGCCAAACTGCTAAAGGTGCAGCCGCCGGGGAAGAACCCGATGTCCACCAAGACTGAAAACTGTAAAGCTCATCCCACATACTTTAGTCGTTATTGGTCATTAGTACAAAGGACGAATGACCAATGACAAATGATGTGTGTACTCCATTGGGGTACATAAAAAAAGTTCTTAGCTGTTGTCGAGAGACGGCGGCTAAGAAACAACAAATAAAAAAGGTAATCTTATTATGACACAATCAAACAGGACAGTCGATCTTGGCGATCGCCATGTTCTCACCTATCTTGTAGGTCGCGCTGCCTACATCACTCAGCTCCTAAAACGTCCTGGCAAGGGCGGCAGGATGTCGAAAATAAAGAGCATTTATCTAGCGTTCGATTGTAGCAAGCAAGCTGGTCGATTCTCTCAGTTGATGAAAAAGAAGTTTGGCAAGTTTCGAGTAGAAATGAGGAAAGCCAAGCGAGTCCTGGATTGGGCATGGGAAGTCAAGATTCAGGGAGATTTTCTGTTGGCAGAAATTGAAGAGATGGCGCGATCGCTTGACATCTTTTATCCTGAAGATCTGGCAACAAAGTCAGTTAAAAATGTCAGCACTGTAACTTATCTGCCATTTGTCCCCGTTGCTCTTGAGCGTAGTAATTTAGAGTGGTTTTCTCGATTGCCGAAGCGATATAGGAGAAGTGTAGCTCTATTCTGTTAGCCAGGATGACGACTGCGCGGAAACACCCGCGCAGTTGAGCCTTATGTATCGTATTAAGGAAACAAACAATCGCACAAGGCTTATTCAATGTTAGCAACAAAGAGCAATCTAAGGGTTTTAGCCAGTAGCCACTCCAGTATAGAGTTTCAAAAATGGGCTATGAGGTATGGCAACGCTGGTAATCTCTATGCTGATCAAAGAACACCAGCCTTGCCCTATTACGCAGTAGATAACGGTAAGTTTATTGCCTGGAAAGATAACAGGAGATGGAACTCAGATAGATTCCTGATGACCTGTGACTATTATTGCGATTGCCTTCTCTACGAGAGGCTACGCCAACGGCACCAGCGAAGCTGATCGCGAGATTAAACCACAATGGATTGTTGTGCCTGATGAGGTAGCAGATAAGGCTTGGACTATAACCAATTGGTATCTATGGGAAGCCAAGCTTCGAGATAGATACCCTGGCATTCCTCTAGCTTTTGCGGTTCAAAATGGCATGGGGATAGAATGTGTTCCCAAAACCGCTGATGTGATTTTCGTTGGTGGGACATTTGAGTGGAAATGGACAACCATGCCTATGTGGTGTCAAAATTTTCCCCGTGTCCATGTAGCGCGGGTCAACTCCTGGCAACGATTATGGTATTGCCAGGAGTTGGGTGCTGAATCCTGTGATGGGACTGGCTGGTTTAAGGGAGTAGAGGAACGCCACGATCTGCACTTGTTCCTGGCTATCCAAGCTGGCATGGTACATGGCTTGGATGGATTGGATTTAGGTGGTTTAAGCTATCAATCGCGATCAGCTTCGCTGGTGCCGTTGGCAATCGCAAATATTGGCAAGGTTTACCCAGTGCCGTAAGCCTTGGACTTATTACGAAGAACCGCTGTTTAGGAGTTTGAGAAGATAATGGATGCAGTTAAGCTGAGGGATCTATACCCCAAGCTCAAGTCTTGGTTCCGTCCTGAGGATCATAAATTAAGGAAATTGCCAGGAGGGGGAAAGTGGTACTATGTCCCCTGGCAGACAATGCGAGACAGACTTGATGATATCTATCCCGACTGGGAGATTGATTACAGTGACCCTGTTCAAAGAGGAGAGCAGGTTGTTGTCAAATGCCATCTGAAGATTGCTGGGGTCACCCGTGTTGGGTTTGGCAACTCCCATGCGGAATTCGACGACTGGGAGGAAGAGAAGAAACAGCGGGGAACACCGGAGGAACGTGCGATCGCCTGTGCCTTTAAACGGGCTATGGAACAGTTTGGTGTTTGTCGTTACCTGGACATCCAAACCGGCAAGGAGAAACATACTGAGCAGGAAAGGCGAGAATTGGGGGAATTTATCAAGTACATGAGCCGTCGGAATTCTTCTGATCGGCGGGACAATGGAGATCCTGGTGCTTACAATTTGGCTTACCAAAATGGCTGGATCAAGGATCAAGATGGTCAACCGGCAAAGAACAGTCATGCTAAAAGTAAGCAGCCTCCTGCTCCAGTATCAACCACCTCCAAACCTATCCCCAAGTCTACTCCTAAGCCTGTCTCTCAATCTGTTCCTCAACCCACTAAAAAGGGTCAAGGGCTATATCCTCATAACAATGGAATCATTAAACAGCTCCGTGCAACAACCGGGCATACTCCTGACTTCATTATCAAATGGTGTGGGTATTATAAAGTAGATATGCCATCCAAGCTGCCTTTGGAGGAATTTGACCAGTTAGTTGGAATTATGGCTTCAGAGTGGCTTACCAAGACTAAGAGAGTGTCCAATTTTGATGAAGCACGAGCTTTTTGGGGGAGTAAGCTGCGATCGCTGATATCTCAAGGCACTCCACAATCTGAAGTGTACTTTGTTGCTTTGGATGAATTATCTCAGATCAAGATGAAACTAACAGTAGTTGACTCTTAACTCACAGTAGTAAAATCCTGGGTGAGTTGGTGGGCTACCAAATTAAGGCGGGACACTTTATATAGCTGGAGCTTCAGCCTTTGGACAATTGAGCTATTCTTGGTCGGAATTTTGTCCCGGTTTACGCTGCTGGTAACCACTTGGCGAACTTTTTCCGTATTTACACGTATATATTAGTGCATAGAGGTTAACATAGGAACGTTCCTTTTTTGTGCTATAGACTCATGAACAAGGATGTTGTTCAGAGGAGATTATGAGAAAGCTAGCCAGGAGTCTGTCTGAAGGGGATAAGGTATCCAAGTGTATCCTTGACTACAACCAGATAGAACAACATCACCCAGAGCTAAAACTTCTAATTGACAGTCTTTTAGAAGAAGAAGACATGACCCTGATTATCAACCACAAAGTAGAGGGTCATGTTGTCCAAATTCGATTTGACTATTACTCCGATGATGAAGATGAATCAATGGAGGAATTCACTATTAAAACCGCTTCAATGAAAGGTGGAATCAAGTCAGAGTTGGGATGGACTGATTTTAGAATTGACAGAAAGTCTCCACTGGGTAACCCATTTGAGATAACCACAAAATATCCAGAACTTGCGGCGATCGCTGCTCGATCTAAGGTTATTGCTGCTTACAAACAATGGTTGTGGGATAACCTGAAACTAGCGCAAAAGCAACCTAGAGCTTCCGTCCCCTTAGAGACAGGAGCGTTTGCCAATATAACTGTCTCTTACAATTTCAAGCATCCCAGCTCTGGTAAAGTAGTATCTGAACTCAAGAGGCTTTATGAGCTGTCAAAGACCAGAAAGGTTAGGCTTCTGTGTTGGTGCTCTCCCAAGTCCTGCCACGGCGATGTGATTATCAGTTGTCTTCAGTCTATGAGGACAAATCGTGAGCTGCGATCGCTTCTCAACTTAAGACCTTGACGGGGTGTAGGGTGCGGGGTGTCTGACTTTTCACGGCATCTTTTTAGTCGAAGTCAGGAGCTAGAAGAATAACACCGTTTGGGAGTAATGAATAATCCATATTCATTATTGATTTTTCGTTTCTTCAGATGGGCTATTTTCCGAAACGGGATGCTCCCGATTATCTTGATTATCTTTCGGACAATATTTACTAACCACGGAATTTCCATTACCGAGAGACACTCCTCTATCTATTAAAGTGTTGAGAACCTGGTTCTCAACTTCCTGATACATTGTTAGTGATTCTGCATGGGACAGACATTTAATTTCTATATTTTGATCAGCTTTATCTTGTTTATCCCAATCTCCACCTAATTCCGCTACAAAATCATCAGGAAAAGTATTACTCTTAGAAGTCCAAATATTGATCCATCTCGATAACTTTTCTGGCTTCATTCTTTCAAAAGCTCTAATACGTGATACAGGATCCAGTGTAACTAAAAGATCAACTTTTGTGTTTATGTCATCAATAGCTTCATAGGCTGAATCACCGCCGTAACTATGTCCAACAAGAACAATAGGAGAATCTGGGTACTTTTCCTTATGTTCATTAACAAAGCTTATAGCCTCAGCATTACCACCAAAAGGAAGCCTGTTATCGGTAAAAGGAAAATATTGAATTGTCAGATCCTTAATGCTACGATAACTATCAAGCTGGAGGTAATCCTTAATATTAGATGTGCAAGAACCTGTAATACAATTATTAAGTTTTTTGACCCAGCCTATTACATTCTGAGTAGCACTATCTCTAGCTCCACCATAAAATACAAGCAATGGCTTGTTACAGGTACTTGAATCATCCTTACTTAAATTATCTTGACAGGAAGCTATCTCTACTTGTGAGCAAGATATAGTGTACCACCATTCTGTGTTTGGATCATCATTTCCTCTGAGAGTAATACCAACTTGTTGAGCTGATGAGGGAAACCTAAAAGTACGACTTCCTCTTCCAGAAGATGGGCCAACAGATAAAACCTGTTGACCATCGTAATACATTTCTACACTGTCGGGAATTGTATAAAATTCGTACTGAAGGGTTACTTCGCTACCGCCTGAACCTCGCGGGATGTCAAATAAATCTGTTCTGACTTCACTACCTCCACTAACCCGCCTCTCTTCACATTGAACAGGGGGTCTACAAGCAATGTTTGGAACTGAATCATCCAAAGAAACGCTATTATTTAAAGCTTCTGAACCATGACCAAGTGCCCAACCTACAGCCATTGCCTGATCAGATGAGCTTTGAGTCATTTGACTTGACCAAGGAGCTATCGAGCTAGAAAGTTGACTTGCTGTAGAATAAACAGCATTCTCGCAAGCAGACTGAGACTGTGCAATTCTAAAAGGCTGGGTGGATTTATACATAGACTTATCATGAGCAATGTCTGCAATGCTCTTGACTTTACTACCTAACGCAATAACTTCGTTCTCTAGAGGTGATACACGCTTTGATAACTGAAAATTCTCTAGAATCTGACCAGAAGGAGACTTTATAATAGCTCTTTGCCCAGTAAATTCAGCCGTTGTCCCATCTGCTAAAACAACTTCAGCAAGTTCATTGTTGTTGAACTTGATTTGAAAGTTTTGCAATAAAGAACGGGTATCTGGATTTTCAAATGCTATACCATCACCAGCAGCTAACACTCGATCAAACGCCATTTCATATATCTGAAACTTTGGCGAATTCGGCAAACTAATCAATAATCGCTGTTCTGAACCAGTTGATGGAGAGCTTAATAACACTTCTCGCTGCCCAGAGCTTAGAGGCATCTGTCGAGTTACTACAAAATCATCTACTGTGAGTCCCCAAGGGGGAAGTACATAAGGATTTTGAGTTTCAGGTTTCCGTTCCCAGGGAGGCAAGTTGACTATCTCATCTATATTAAGACTCTCAATCGGCTCAATTACCTTTGCATTCGCAAACTGACGACTAAATTCACTAGAAGAGTTTGCATAGCTAATAACATAGTCATAGTTCTGTGAAAATAGTGCGATGAAAGCTATACCAAGGGAAGGAGAAAGACCAGCCATTGTGGGAAAGCACCTTAGAAGATTGAATATTGACTCTCAACAATACTATAAAGCTCTGACGAGGAATGATATTCAATTCCTAGCCAGAGCTTTAAACTTGCCTATTCAGATTGCAATGCAATTGAAACCTACATTGCACAATTATCATTACCAGCATTGACACAAAAAGCAAATGCTAAGAAACGATTCCGATCTTGAGCGGTAGCTTCAATAATGCTCTGTAGCTTAAAGAATGTAGCTGACACTTGCGACTGCTCTTCAATAGGTTTTTGTAAAAACCACTCACTCGTTGCAATCGTATCAAAAGTAACACTCTGATTCCGAGCATGTTCCATGACAAGCCAAGATACCGTTTCTTGCTCTTCAGGAGACATATCTCCGTACCAAATTTCGTAAATCTGTAAAACCTGTTCAGTCGATCCAGCTTCATTAATTGAGCCACTACTAGAATTGATATCGATTCCCAAAGTTTCAGTCAGGCTGTTAATAGTATGGCTAGTTCCATTGATCGCACTATCAAAGGAGCGAATTGCATTATTCACACCATTGATTGTATTCGTGAGACCGCGTAGAGGATTTGCATAGGCAGTAGCTTGAACAGAGAGCGCTATGCACATAACTGAGACTAATCCAGTTAAACCTTTTCTTAAAATCATAATGACAGAGGCTTTTTCTCAGAGGTATTAATAGTGGGAATGAAAAACAGTCTAATTCAGCTAATCACATAGAAGAATCAGCTCCTACTTTTAATTTACATTTACATATCAAGTTGAGTGTAATCCTTAGCATTTTTACAAAACTTAATTAGATCAATGAGAAAACCAAAATTGAAGAAAGATGCCCCAATCGCCGTCACCTTATTTTCAGCAGGGGGAGGGATAGAAGGTGGGCTGGTTGGGGCTGGCATTAGACCAGTTGCAAGTGTGGATTGTGATCCAAATGACAAGATTTTCAGTAGACAGATGAAGTTCTGTAGGGACGCCAATTACCAATGCTATGGCGGTGAATCCTATCTAGCAACAGTAGAGGAGATGGCAAGTAAAGATTTCCCTGGAATCCCTCGTAATCCCTTCCTTCTCCATGCTTCCCCTGTTTGCTCCAGTTTTAGCAGCTTATCTCACCTCACTAGGAGGAGAGAAGGAGACTCGGATATTAGTGCAGCAAAAGCAACGGCAGCGGCGATCGCGACTTTGCAACCACAATGGTTTACTTTGGAGAATGCCGTTAAATATTACCCATCTAAGAGTTGTAGAATCATCCTTGATGCACTGATTGAGAATAACTACGACTTTGTTACCCGCGATATAGATATGGCTGACTGGGGAGTTCCCCAGAACAGAGAAAGATTAATCCTGGTAGCAAGGAAGAATGCTCCGGTTCTTAGCAAGGTGTTTTTGCCAAGGAAAGAACGTAGGGGATGGGATAGCTGCATCGAGGGTTTCGCCATGCCGCGATCGCGATTAACTAATTTACTGAAGGCTCAAAAGAAGTCTGTTTTATCCAAGTCTCTAGAGAATGACTTCAAAATGGCAATTATTCAGAGAGGAGGGGTTTGTACAGGGAGCGGTCACCCCAAAAGCAAGAACAAGTCTATTCTAAGAATGGAGGGTGAGCCATCTTTCACTATTACCAGATCCATGTTTATTGATAGTAAAGGAGGTAGTCGTAGTGGGGCGATTACCTATTGGGACAATCTTGCCAAAGAAGCCTATCAACTCCCTATGAGGGTAATTGCTCGTATTGGTGGGTTTCCTGAATGGTATCGACTACCAGATAGAGACGCGATCGCTGGCAGTATTATTGGGCTATCGGTTCCCCCTTATTTTGCCAAACAATTGTTCCTTAACTTGCTTGCCCAAAATTAGTGTCCCATGATGAGACGCTGTTTGTTGTATGACTTGTAGATAAATACGCTAACGTGTTATTTGTTGTTAGTTGTTAGTTGTTAGTTGTTTGTCAAAAAACAAGGAACAAAAAACAAACAACCAAGCAAAATGGATATATCACAGGAAATTGAGGCAAATATACAGGCAATATTGCTTGATCCATCCAAAGTCAATCTGAACTGACGGGGTGACAATTTTGGCTACAATGTAGATTTAATGAGAGTTGCAGCTCTGTTACCTCGTTTATAATTGGGTCTTTTATGGGGAGAAAGAGCCATTAAAGATTCCGCTATTTTTTCAAAAAAA
>JAAHGR010000289.1 GCA_010672425.1 Symploca sp. SIO2E6 | reverse complement strand
AATTTTTTTAACTTGTTTTTTTTTAGTTTTACCCATTCACTTTTTTGGCGACGGGGGGTGCCTCGTTAACTTCTAAAACCTTTTACCAGTCCTTTCACTGAACCCACCATATAAGCGACTTACAAATTAAAAAATATCGAGCTGGCATAATTTATTTTCTTGGAGTCATACAACTCAATCAATGAGCAAATCTAATCTGATTGACAAAGCAAGTTCTCAAAAGTTCAGCCCCCGTGATTGTAGTGTTGAAATATGGATGAAAGAAGTTGCACAAAAACAACGATTGGGTACAACTTACGGTCGCGATGCCAAGATTGTGCTACCCGATCAGGTATTAAATGAAGGTCCTCTAAGACAATCTTTGATTGATGAGTTTGCATTTAAAGCCTTATCAGAAGATTACGGGACTCGTGGAATTTGTTATCTGGCAGCAATGGCTCAAAGCATTGAAGAACATGAGTTTTTGGTTACACAAGTCTTTGATGAAGCAATGCATGCTCGTGCATTCAAACACCATCTGGAAGAAATCGGGGCATGTGATACCAATCTTGATACCTTCATACGGGAAAAATATGCAGAAGAAATTCGCTCTATTTTCACTCCTCTCAACGATTTTTTTCATAATGTTGCTATTGAAAATCAAAATTACCTTGGTGGAGTAACTATCCTCACCATCATCTTAGAAGGAATATTAGCACCAACAGCAGAGATGGGAGAGTTGAAATGGCAACGCCTTAACCCCGTAGCTTCCAATATTCAACACCAAGCTAATCTTGATGAAATCAGACATTTAACAATTTGCGCCAATATCATCAAAAAAGCCATTGAGGGTAACCCTCAAGTTATTGGACAGGTAGGAAGCGTACTCCATGATGGTATGGAATTGTGGAAAAATATTCCCATTCAAGACATTGTTTATAAACGAGAAGTGCTCTTTCAAAAGGGGATGCTCGAACATAAGAACATTGTAGGAGATCAGCCCTTAACAGAGGAACTGAGATTGATTGATTCAACACCAGAGCAGCGGTTACAGCTCACCTTTGAATGGACGCAACAGATGCAAACTTCTCGAATTAAAGATATGGGGTTGGAAAACTAATGCAGTAAGAGGTTATCCAGCTCACCAATAGACATCTCCAAAAACTCAATATTGACTTGAGTACTATAAAAGTTTCAGTTTCTTTTCTGGAGATGTCTAATGAGACCAGGTTAAGATACCAATTTTGATAAATTTTCAAGCAAAGAAAAATATCATGCCAACAACAGTTATTAACGAAGCAGCTTTCACTGATTTTTTGGGAACCTTCGTCGAAGAAGTAGACAACCGCTCTGTCACAGACATGGAGTCACTGAGCCCATTAGAGTTAAAAAAAATCATTCAAAAGTCAGAGCTAACAGCCCTTATTATTCCTGAACAATATGGTGGCAAGGGACTGAATCTTGTCGATGTAGTTCAGGTGATTCAACTGGTTGCAGAGCAGGCTCCTTCAATTGCACTAATGTTGTGTATGCACTACCATGTTGTTGTTACGTTAGCCTTATTTACAGATATTATTCCTGAGGGAGAGCAGATTCTAAGAGATGTTGGAGAAAAGAACGCCTTGGTGGCTTCCGCATTTGCAGAAGGTGTACCAGGAAGAGATATCTTCACCTCAACCGTCTATGCTAAACCAGTAGAAGAAGGTGTGCTAATATCAGGGTCAAAAAAGCCCTGCACCATGACAACTGTTGCAGATTATTACGCCACTTCTATTGTCCATTATGAAGACGAAAGTTACAGCGGAATTGCATTTGTTAAACAGGGACAAGAAGGAGTAATAACCAAAGAATTTTGGCCAAGTGAGCTCTTAAAAGCAGCAGATAGCAACCAAGTCATTTTTGAAAACGTCATGATTCCAAAAGCTTATATGAACTTGGGGTCAAGTGAAGAGATGTCAGCCATGTTGAGTTTTGGTTTGGCAGCCTTTAATCTCATGATCGCTGCTGCATACCTGGGAATTACCACAAAGCTATCCAAAAAGTTACCAGAAAAGGTTTTCGGGAAAAAGCACATTTATGTTGAACTGTATGGACATATCTTGCAGGCTCATTATTCAACAATCGGTATTACAACAGAACTTTGTCAGTCAGACGATCCCGAAACTGTTGTGAATAAAATTCTTATTCTCCGTTACCGCACTCAAAAAACCATCAAAGAGATTGTGGCTATTGTTTGTGAAAACATTGGTGGAATGAACTATCTCAAGGATCCTGAAATTACATATCTGGCTTCTGCAGCCAACCTGATCACGTTTCATCCTATTAATCGTAGTCAATTGGAAGCTTAACAAATCAGTGAGGTGATAAAATGATTTTTTTCAACAAATATCGACAAGAAGTTCTAGAGCAAGTTGGTCTAAATCTAGAAATAACTCAAGCTCAAGGGTCCGCATTAATTGACACAAAAGGAAATCATATTGTTGATCTCGTCGCTCAATTTGGTGCGGTTCCATTTGGACACAACCCAGATTTCCTTAAGGACGCTATTGCTACTTACTTAGAAGCAAACAACCCAATTTTTGTTCAGCCATTTAAAGCTCCAAGTACATCATTATTAGCAGAAACCTTGTGTCGTTTGGCTGGGAAAAAATATCAATATGTTGTGTTTGCCAATACCGGAGCCGAAACAATAGAAGCAGCGATTAAACTGGCAAGACTCAGAACTAGGCGTCGGAAAATACTTTCAACGTTCAATTCATTTCATGGAAAAACTTACTCCGCATTGTCAGCTACGGGAAGTACCAAGTATAGTAATGAGCTAATTGTTGATGATAAAAATTACGACAAGATTGAGTTTAATAATATTCCCGATTTAGAATCGTACCTGTCTACTCAGGATTATGCAGCATTTATTGTTGAACCGATTCAGGGTGAAGGAGGTATGATCCCGGCTAATTCTGAATATCTAAAGTCTGCCCAAGCACTTTGCCAAAAATACGGCACATTATTTATTGCAGACGAAATCCAAACAGGCATTGGTCGGACTGGAACGATGTTCGCTTCACAAGGCTATGAAATTGAGCCTGATCTCATTTTAGTTTCCAAAGCTCTTGGTGGTGGCATGTATCCTATTGGTGCCATTATCGCTCAAAAAAACGCCTATGTGAAAAAGTTTGACAAAATGCATAGTTCAACTTTTGCCAATGGAGGTCTTGCAGCACATATTGCCAACCAAACAATCCATTATCTTGAAAGTGAAACAAACATCTTAGACGAAGTCAAAGCTAAAGGAGAATATCTCCGTAATGAATTTACAAAGTTGCAATCCGAGTTTGGTGAATATTTCTCATTTACAGGTACTGGGCTCATGTACGCACTTCGTTTTAGAGATGAGAACACTAAAGATAACTACATCATCAACTATATACAGCGGCAGGGAGCGATGTCTTTCATGATTGTCGGCTATCTGCTTCATGAGAAAAAGTTTTTCACAATGCCTTTTCTTGGAGACGATTGTGGGATTCGATTTGAACCATCATTGACTATTGAGCTTGAACAACTTCAGTTATTTGTCGCTGCCATTCGGGATGTGTGCCAAATAATTCAACGTGCACGTTATGATCTATTATTTGGTTATCTGATTGGTTATAAACAAGCCGAAGGTGACGTTGAGCGTATTTCTTACCGAAAAACCAATGCCAAATCTTTAATCAAGTTACATACCTCAACAAAGCAAAACAAACGCTTTGCTTTTTTAATGCATTCAACGAATCGTCCTGATATGGTTCGTGGTCTACCTCTTGCTATGGCGAAGGAGTTCAACGATGAACAAAAGAACTGCTTTGCTGATTGGATGATGGAATTTGGCAAGATTGAATTTGAACCAGAAACTGTTGTTAATGTTGAAATGACAAGCAAACAAGGTGTGACAGTTGATGGCATTCTGATTTATAGCCCAATTCGTCCTGAAGATATGATGAAGTTAAGTCGGTCAGAAATACGAGAGTTGCTTGACGGTTATCTTAAGGTTGTAAAACGTGAAAAAAACATTGATGTTGTAGGTTTAGGAGCGTTTACATCTGTAATTTCACGAGCTGGTAGTGATATAGTGAATAATGAATTTAAATTTACTACTGGAAATAGTTTTACTGCACTCTCAACGGCTGAAAGTATCAAAGAATATTTTGGCGATTTGATCGACCAGAAAGCCATCTCTGTTATTGGTGCTCGAGGTTCTGTTGGGCGACTGGCGGCAATGGAACTAGCTCTTTATTTCAAGAATGTCTATTTAGTGGGCAATCCAAGAAGTGGCATTAGACCCCTTCTAGAAAACTGTGCATCCATTCTTGTGGAGTTGATCGAATCTGGTGCTCGCTCTTTATCCGGGTCTGCCTTCAACCGTATACGAAAAATTATCTTTCAATCTGGTTACACCGAGCACTACATCCTCAAACAACTCAAAGAGTCTGGCGCTGAGCAGCTCAAACAGCTAATAGAAATGGCACAAAAGCAAAACATTCCTTTTCCCTTAGAGGTTTCTGTTGACATTAACGACTTTGTCAATCGAACTGACTGTGTTCTTTCGGCTACTAGCGAGGGAAAACCTTTTATTCAGGCTGATACATTCAAAGCTGGTACGGTTATATTTGATGCCGCACGTCCATTTGACTTTATTCCCAGTGAGTACCACAAAACACATGTTTTTGAAGGTGGGTTAGTAAATCAACCCGAGGCAATTTTGTTTGGTGACTGCAATATGATTGGCACTCCGGCAGGCGTTAACTTGGCTTGCCTTTCCGAGACCATTGCACTGAGTATGGAGGATGTTAACCGCAGTTACAGCATCGGTAAACAGATTTCCTACCAAGAAGCCAAAACCGTATTCGAAATTGCTATTCGGCATGGCTTTAAACCTTTCAAGTATGAATATATTTCCATGCAAAAAGTTAGTTGATTAGCTGATAATCAATAAAAACCAAACGGAGTTAGGTAATAACAAACCATTAACTGCTCCGTTACTACAGCAATTTTTAAATTATTTTTGAAGCGATAGACTGAGTAGTAAGTGATGATAACTACAGAATCCAGTATTACTAATACCCTTAAAAATAGTGATTGCCATCATTTATCAATTCTGGCGGCAAATCCCGGCAATGAAATTTTTATTGCAACCAATAAACAAGGAAAAATTGCTTATAAAATCCAAGGCAATTACATTTTTATAATTGGCGGAATTCTGGCAACAAAAGACAACAAATTAGAAGTATATCGTGAATTTAATTCTTTTGCAAAAGCAAATAAAAAGAGAATAATTGCTATTTATTTAACCATAGATGAAATGGAAATTTTCAAACAACATAATTATTCCATCAATCAACTAGGTTCAAGTTACAGCATCGATCTTAAGCAGTTTTCATTTACGGGAAAACAACATGCAACAATGAGAAATAAAATCAACAAAGCTCGGCGAAAAGGGCTGATTGTCAAAGAAGTCACCAACCAAAATGAATTTCTTTCTGTACGGGATAGATTAGATGAAATTGATGCTGAATGGTTATCTGGTAAAGGAGGAAAAGCAATTGCTTTTATGGTGACTGATCGATCAATTATTCATTTTCCATCTGAAAGTTATCGCTTATTTGTTGCTAACTACCAAGAGCAAGTTATCGCTTATGTTCTATATACACGCTCATATGGTGAATATAAAGGTTGGATTCACGATCTTTCAAGACAAACCAAGGATGCACCAATGGGAACTTTGCCATTGATTAATATTGAAGCAATTGAAAAATTCACTCAAGCTGAAGAGGAGTATCTAAATTTTGGTTTTACCCCCTTAGTAGATCTAAGTGAAGAGTTTGCACTAGAAGGAAAACAATCCCGACTATTTGCTAGTATTTCTCGGTTTTTACAGAAACATGGCGATGCCATTTATCCCTCGAAAGGACAGCGGCAATACAAAATGAGTTGGAGGCCCAATATTATAAAGCCCGAGTATATTGCATTTCAGGGGGGGTTTAAAATCGGAGCATTGCTTGCATTTCTGAAAATTACCAACTCTTTGTAACAGCAATTAAAAATTTCAAAAGTATATTTTTATACAGAAAAATTCTGACAAATATAATAAAAATAGACTGGACATCAAATAGGTTAGAAGTAGTGAAAGCCAGAAAGGTATACTTGTACCTAAGTTTGACTTTTTTTTATGTTTGGTATAAACTAATAAAACCAAAAAGAGAGCAAGTTGATGAAAAACTATATCTGTGAAATCTTCGCCCATAATGTTGGATTATCTCCCTCTGAAATTTTTGAAAATGACCTTACACTTTCAGAAATCATTGCCCACTCCGATAACTTACACAATAGTATCGACCTGATGGAAGTGTTCGCTAAAACTGCCAATATCATTGAAAAGGAGTACGGTGTCAACGTTCGTTTACCAGCTTTTTCACTAGATACACCTATTTCAAAGGTATTAGAAGTTTTTCTGCTGGAAACACAGAAAGTTTAAAGTTTGAGTTCAGCATAGCTTTGTTGCATAATTAGTCCAATTTTTTTGCCCCTAGAAACTTGAAAGTGGAGTTTAACCATGTCTGTTACTGTGAATGCGATTTCCAGAGCCGATATTGTCAGTAATTTGTATGGAATTCTGGATCAACAAAAAAACTCCTTGCTAGATCTGATTTGGGAACAACATCATTTCCATGAAAAGCGTCGCTGGAGTGCATTAGACATGATTGGTGTGATCGATATCGAGAATTTGAATGAAGTGGACAAAGTCAACCTCTGGAACGCTGGGCGTGCAGAATTGACTACCAAGCCAGGAGCTGATCGTCTGGCTGGATTAGCAGATCATGAGTGTCATCGCTGGCAAGATCGGAATCCAATGGTAGCAAAAGTTATGCAAGCTTGTGGTACTTGGAGTCGCTACTGGAATGAAGAAGAAAGCTTCCACGAAATGACACTCAATCATTTATCCAGCTTGCTTGGCTTGGAGCCTGTAACTGATGAAACCCTGATTGAGTTTCGGAAAATTTTTCCCCACGATGATATGCTCAGAACGCTGGTTTTACTAGCTATTTCAGAGATTACAGCCACGGTTAACTACTCCTGGTGTGCTAGTGTTGCTCAAGATATTGGATTGAGAAAACTTTTCAAGCAGATTGCTGCTGATGAATCTCAGCATATGACCTACTTCATCAGTTTTGCCAAAGCTCTAGTTGATAGTAAAGAGTACTCTCCTAAAGGTGCATTTGCAGTTGCACATTTGTTTCTCAGAGAAGGAGGTGAACTTTATGGTAGCAACCGCCAACAAGTCGAACAGCGGGATTCTCACGTTAATTGGTGGGATGCTCTCAAGTATGAGATGGTCATTCCTGACAATATTGAGCGCAAGCAAGGTCTGATATTTTCAGCACTGAGACAAATTACAGGGATTCAGGTCAAATCAGCGACTGAAGTAGAAGAAAAATGGTTGGAATTGGTGGGATGTTAATTGCAATTGGGCACGATATTCAATTGATTTCAGAACTTGCAAAGGTTGATTCTCTAAAAGTTCCAGAAATTTTCTTCACCCCAGCAGAGTGCCAATACTTTAGCAAACGTAAAAACTATCTTCAAAGTATGGCAGCCACTTTCTCTGCCAAAGAAGCTCTGTTTAAGGTTTTGGGGGGCGTCCCTAATTTTTACTGGACAGATATCGAAGTGCAACATAACTCTTCTTATGCTCCTTACTTCGAGTTTCACGGTTCGCTAGCAGAGTATTTTATAAAGCAAAATTGGACTGCACATCTTTCCATATCCCACAGTGGAGATTACGTCTCTACTTTTGTGACTATCTCTACTCGAAGTTGAACTTATTTCATGTTTTTTTGCTCAAGTTATGAACTTTGAAACTGTTGACCTCACAATTCAGGTACGTCCCAATGATCTTGATAGTTCAGGTCACGTTAATAATGCCACTATTATGGAATATCTAGAGGCAGGGAGATGGTCATGGCTAAAACATCATTATTTAGCTCGTGGGCAGCGAATAATTCCTGTTGTTGCACGGGTCGAAATCAACTATCGTCATGAGATATGGTTAGAAGAGGTAAGGGTAATTACAAAACTAAAGGAGGCGGAAAAACCTCTTTACTACCAGGTTTCTTTTGAACAATCTATTGAGATTTTCAAAGATGAAGTTGCAACCATTGCCACCGAAGCTATTGTGAAAGTAGCCTTTATAGATTCGATGGAACGGACTATCCGAACTCTCCAGGATTTTCTAGATGATATGAAAACTGCAAATGAATTGATTGGTTTGACTTGATTGTACTTGCAATGACATAGGGTGAATAGATATCTCCATAAAAAAACAGAAACCTTTATGGTAGTTAGGTCAATATTGATTTTTTTGAGATGTCTAATGATTAAGTTTATCTCATATAAAAACAAGTTATAAACTTGCTGAAATAACAATGATGCTCGACTTAAAATCGAAAGTGCAGCTGTCGATGACAATGCTCGACATGATTAGGTCTTTCCAGGGCACAGACTCCAAATTCGGTTTGTTTTTGAAGGAAGAGCGTGCTGCTCAGGCTAAATTTCTTGCCTACTGCCAGATTTATCAAAAAATTGCAGCTTATATGGAGTTTTTTCGAGCTGCAGGTGTTACGGCGGATTCACGGATTCTGTTTCCTTTTGAAGCAACAGAAGGCGTAATTATTGCATTCTTTGCTTTCATTGGACTGAAGGCTATTCCGTTGTTAGTCAAACCTTATCAAATGGGTGTTGTTAAAGACAGCTACCTACCGTTTTTGACAAAGGTGGCGAGGCAATATAGCATTGATTTCATCCTGGAAGCGCCTAGTATTAAACCTCTGGAGGTCAGCCTACAGCGATTACCATTACCAAACCAAGATATTCAGCCCCTGCCAACGCCAAATTTTGCGAAAATTACAGCTACTGATCTAGCTTTTGTGCAGTTTTCTTCTGGTTCAACCTCGTTTCCCAAGGGAATTCCAGTCACTCACGGTAAGATAATGGGACAGGTTCAAAGGATTGCTAACCATGCCAGCAAAAAACAGAATGATGTGACCGCAAGTTGGCTGCCTCTTTATCATGATATGGGATTAGTAGGTGCATTTCTAACAACACTTTATATTAGGCATAACCTGCACCTCAGTACCCCAATGAATTTCTTACTAAATCCTGTAGGCTGGTTGCACGAACTGTCGGAAAAACAGATTACGATCGCGGTCATTCCAGATTTTGCAA
>JAAHGR010000288.1 GCA_010672425.1 Symploca sp. SIO2E6 | reverse complement strand
CAAAGGGGGACGGGAGGGGGATCCAAAGGGGGACGGGAGGGGGATTCAAAGAGGGACGGGAGGGGGATCCAAGGGGGGACAGGAGGGGGATCAACAATGTACCGCATAGCAGAGGAAACTGCTATATATTTTCCCATTGTCTGGAAAGCCATATTCACATCCCATTCTCCAAATCCTAGATCATGAACGATAATCAATCTTTGAGCCAGTTAAAAGAAAAAGAAAAGAAACACTTTTATATCTTGGCTAATTTCTTGGTAGCCAGAAATTGGCAAGCTGATCTTAGTCAAAAAAAATTTGCGGAACTGTTGAGTGAAAAAACTGAGGATGAAGTAAGCGCTTCTACTGCGGAACGTCGCTTAAATAAATTTAAAGACCTAGGATTGATTGAGGTGCAAACCCATGGTAAAGGTAATATTGCTAGCACGATTACTTTAAAATGTTATACTTATCAAGGTCCCCTGATGACCGGAAGTGTTCCTCCGAATAATCCACTCTATATCCAACGGGAAGAAGATGACACTTGCAAAAAAGCTTTAATCATTGCTCAAAATAGTGATGCCTTGCCCTTTATTCGGATTAAAGGAGCTCAAGGAATGGGTAAATCTTCTTTATTAGATAAACTGGCTAATTTCTTAGCAACAGAGCAAAAACAGGTAGTCGGTCATGTGAATTTAGCTAGCGAGGTGTTTGATAGCCAGTCATTCACTGATTTAGACAGGTTGTTCTATCAGTTTACCGAAGAAATTAGCCAAACTTTCCAGCAAGCTGTTCGTGGATTAAATCCTCCTAGCCTGGAAAGCTTTTGGAAAAAGTCAAGAGCTCCTGGTAAGAATTGTACAGATTATTTACACAAACATATCTTTGAAAAGATCAAAAAAACTAAAACCTTGTTGATCGATGGCATCGATCAGATTTTAGGACAACCTACCCAAACCGACTTTTTGCTGGTACTACGGTCTTGGAATGAGAGGAAGATGAAGGTGGTTAGTAAAGCACCGATTGTGTGGCCGAGTATGGTAATTGCTTATTCTACCGAACCCTATCCCGATCATAAGTTCAAGGGCTCACCGATGCAAAATGTGGGTATGGCAGTGGAGTTACAGGAATTTAGTCCAGCAGCCATTTTAGCTTTAGCGAAGATTTATGGCTTGAATTGGACTGAAGAAGAAGTCAATGCTTTGATGAAGCTGATTGGGGGTCATCCGACTTTAATTCACCGAGCCTTTTATCAACTGAGTAAAGAAGGCAAGAGTTTAGTCGAGTTGGAACAACAAGCCGTTCAATCGACTGGTGTTTTTGGTGATTATTTGTTGAAAAAATTTGAGTTACTGCAAAAGGATGAACAATTATTAGCATGTTTCCAAAAAATCCTCAAGGGAGAGCACTGTTCTGAGGTGTTTGCCAAGTTCCAGTTAGAGAAAGCAGGGTTAATCAAATCAGACCATCAGGGAGAAAGGGTGAGATGCGAGTTATACCAAAGGTATTTTAAATGCAATTTATAGCGTTTATTCCTAAACAACCAACAACCAATGACAAACTATACTTATCAAACCAAAGGAGGTACTCTCCCTTTAACGGCATTAACTTATGTAGAGAGACAAGTAGACAAAGACTTGTTGCAATTTGCAGTTGAACACGAGAGTAATCGGGTTTGTTCGATACTTGCTCCCCGGCAAATGGGAAAATCTAGCTTAATGGCCAGGACTGCAAAACATCTGAGCGATCACGGCTTGATTAGTGTGCAAATTAACTTACAGGGACTAGGTGGAGTCTCCTCTGAGGAATCCCTCTGGTACAGCCTCCTAGAGGACATTTGTAAACAAGTAGATGAAGCGATCAAGCCTAACCTAGAAGTTGATTTTACCTCCTCCCTAGACCAAACTTGGAATGCTAAGCCAGATAAGTCAGCTGCCAAGAGGTTTGACAGTTTCCTCAGTGAGGAAATTTTACCCAATATTCAGGGCAAAAAGCTGATTATCTTTTTAGATGAAATTCAAAGTTTAATTAAGTGGGAGCTACAGGAGAGTTTTATTGGCTATATTAAAGCTATCTCCGATAAGAGCAACCAACCAATTCTGCGCAAATTAAACTTTGTGCTGTTGGGAGTAGCCAAACCTTCGGAATTTGTTAGTAGCAAATATGTTACCCTGAATGTGGGAGAGCAACTAGAAATTGGCTATCTGACGGGAGACTGCCAGCCACTCCAGCATGGACTCAAAAGAATTACCAATCAACCAGAAGCAGTTATCAAGATTATTCTGGACTGGACAGGGGGTCAACCTTTTTTAACCCAACTGATCTGTTCTTTGGTAGCAGCGCAAGAACCAGTCAATCCCAGCCTGAATTGGGAAAACCAGATTCGGCAATTAGTACAAGAGCGAATTATCAGTAACTGGAGGAAGCCGCATTTACAATCCCACCTGCAAGACATTGAAAATTACTTGATCGAGACTACGGAACAGGAGAAGCCAGAGAAACTAGCAGCCCTCAATCACTATCGAACCATCTTAGAGCAAGGTAAAATTGCTTGGGACGAAACAGATAACAGCCAATGGAACCTCTTAATTTCCGGTTTAGTTACTAAAGGATTTACCCAAGCCGGTAGCTATCTCCAAGTTGCTAATCCCATTTATCGACAGGTTTTTAACCAAGATTGGTTAGTCTCGGTGAAAACTAGACTCCAACAAGAGGCAGGGGTGAGGGAAAAAAGGGGTGGGGAAAATAGTCAGCAGACGCGGAGACGCGGAGACGCGGAGACGCGGAGAATGGAAATCCCATCTCATATTTCGCTCACCCCGGAGGCAGATAAATCTATAGATAAAGACTTCACCCAAGCAGTTACTCAATTTGAACCACCAGTTTACCCGCAAAAGACCATGACTAATACCAATCGAGCCGCAGTAATTGCCAACATCATTGCTAAGCGTCGTCCCTTGGCTCAGAAAATCCTCACCCTTGAGCAAAATTTAGATTCCCTGGCTCATGCCTTGCTGGCGATAGACCAACATCGTCATGATTTGCAAGGACAACTCCAAGAACCCCAAATTCGGGAACGCATCTCTGCTATCGACTTCTCTCCCCTACGCCACCAAATCAGCCACAAACAAACTCAACTACAAAAACTACGGCATCGCTTCTCCCGTGATACCCTAAATATTGGGGTAGTAGGACTCATGGGACAGGGCAAAAGTACCTTACTCCAGAGTATCAGCGAACTCACCGACGAGGAAATTCCCGCCCTCCGAGGCGGCGCTTGTACTGCGGTTCGCAGCACCATTTGTCACCAACCAGGCACTACCTACGCGGAAGTCACAGTCCATTCCGAAGAATCTTTCCTCCAAGAAGTCATTACTCCCTACTACCAAGAATTGGGTTTAGGTACTCCCCCCAGTAACTTAAACGAGTTTAGTCAACCCCTACCCTCCTTTAGGGAAGCCGATGCTACCAAAAGGTCGATGTACGAACACCTCCAAAGGGACTATCATCAGAACCTACCCCAATACCAATATCTACTACTACCAGGTATCCCCCGACAACTTCGCCAAGTCCCCAAAGAACAAATTCACAAATACGTTTCCCAGCGCCGAAACTCCTCGGGAGAACTCACCAGCTTCCACCATTTAGCAGTAAGATCAGTTAAAATCTTCTGTCCTTTCAAAAACCCAGAAGTTGGTAAAATTGCCTTAGTAGATGTTCCTGGTTTAGGAGATACCAGACTCGGAGACGAGGAACTAATCCTCGAAACCCTAGGACAAGAAGTAGATTTAATCCTGTTTGTCCGCAGACCAGATCCCCTACGCTATGGTTGGGAAAAACGAGACACCGACTTATACCAAACCGCAGCTACCGCCTTACCTAACCTGAAAAATCGCTCCTTCATGATCCTCAACCAAGTTCAAGGAGTTGAGGGTAACCAAGAAGGTTGCCAAAAACACCAAGCCACCATTCAAGAAAAACATATCGAAGTAGTTCAGTGCCAGATTGCCGACTGTGCCGATAGCCAGCAAGCTAACCAAGTACTCAACTCTGTACTCGATTACCTCGCTAACCAGATTACCACCCTCGACCAACAACAAGCGATCGCTTACCAGAACCAACTCCAGCAACTGCAACAGGTAATTAGTCGAGAATTAGACAAAGCCAGTCAAGCCTGGATCGCAACCCCAACCCTCAGCAACTTAAACGAACAAGGCAAATTTTTAACCCACTTCAACCGATTCTGGACTAAAATCACTAGAGGACTAGAAGAACTATTAGATGACCTAGACTCAGCTCAAACTTTAGCAACAGCAGACATCTTTGAACAACAAGTAGAGCAAGTCATCAAAAACTGCAAAGACAATACCGGCTTACCTACAGAAGAACTGATCATCGAGCGACGTTTTGAAGAAGGAGACTGGCAAACCGTCTACGCCAAATACCTCCACGAAATCCGCAACCATCTCACCCAGCATTTCCACTCCATGGACACTGGACTCAAACAATGTGTAGAAGAAGCCAAATCCCAAGTTACCCAAGTACTAGTAGAACAAGGGAATCTCAAAAACCTCACCGGAGTAAGAGGCCCAGAATTTCTCAGCCAGATGGCACAAATTATACCAGAACACCTAGCCAAACTCCAAAGAGCATTCGATAACCTCTCCAACTTTGAAATGTCTTACAAGGCCAACTTCCACTACCGTATCCGACCCCAACTCAACAACCTCAACCCGGACAAAACCAACCTACGCCTGTCCTCATCCCCAACCACTGAAAACAAAGAAATCAAAGCACAAGAAATCTTCACCTGTCTAGAAACACTCCAAGGAGAAGCTGTCTTCAAATGCCAACACGCATTAGAGGATCTCTACTGTGAACCCCGTCAAGCAATCTTCGCCGAAGTCGAAGAATTCGTCGATCAAGTATTGCGAGCCAAAGAAATGAGAGACCAATGGCAAATCTTCCTCTTCCAAGAAAAAGCCAAAATCTGGCCTTCAGAATTTGGTAATAATCCACAAACTAATGATCAGCAAAAGTGGCAACAATTAGTAGAGCAAGCTAAAGCAGCTAATCAATTGGGAGCAGTCATCTAAATGACAAATATAATTGTTAAAACTTCGAGTGTGTCACAGGTTTAACCATTGAGGATTAGTCAATATTGTAGGGTTCAACTAAATCCAAGGCGGATTATGGCATCTCACCAAAACCAGTAACCAAATGCTAGAAAAACCCACAAAACCAAAATGAACAAAGAACTCAAAATCACCATGCTAGGAGCCAGTGGTGTTGGCAAAACCACTCTCCTAACCTCCATGTACGAACAATTCAGAACAACCATTGAACAAGCCAACCTTTACCTTCAACCCGACATCGAAACCGAAGCCATACTCAACAAATACCTCGGACAACTCAAAAGCTTAACCCAGGAATTCAGAGCCGATGAACGGAACAAAGGAGGAATTCGAGGAACCGCAGCCACCGCCGGACCGGAATCACTCCCCTCCTATACCTTTGACCTCGGTAGAAAAGAAAAAACCTCCCTTCGCTTACTCTTCCGAGACTATCCAGGAGGCTACATTTCAGAACGTGAAATAGCTGGCAGAAGATTTGTCCAAAAACTTCTGAGAGAATGCGCTGCTGTGATCATTGCCATCGACACTCCTGCTATTATGGAATTAAATGGGAGATGGCATCTGTTCCGCAATCGACCAGATGAAATCCTCTCCCTATTCAAAACTGCCTATCAAAATCTCAACGAACCCAGACTAGTCATCTTTGCTCCAGTCAAATGTGAAACCTATGTTAAAGACGAAGCCTCTGCTGACCACCTCGTCTGGCGGATCAAAAACGAATATGCATCCCTGCTAGAATTTTTACAAGAGCCAAGCCGAGCTGATAAAGTGGCAGTAGTCACCACCCCAGTCCAAACTGTAGGCTGCGTAGTTTTCTGGAAAATTGTAGTAGAAAACTTCAATATACCGCGCTTTTACTTCCGCAAAACCAGCTTTGATGCCGAATATAGTCCCCAAGATGGCGAACAACTACTCCGGTATCTGCTGCGCTTCCTCCTCAAAGTTTACCTCCAGGATCGCCGTTGGCCATGGCTCGACATGGTTAGACAATTTCTCAATCCTGATGCCGAACTAAAACAAGCAGTAGAATTGTTTGCCAAAGGCTGTAAACATACAGGCGGCTTCTCTATTTTACAAGGTCACCACTTACTTAATATTTAGACAGGGAATAAGGAATGAAAATCTACGTACAGAGTCGTGGCTTTGAACAGGAGTATGACTACCGCTGGCTCCACGTCTATGGAGATGGGACAACTGAACAGGAAATACCTCCTATTTCCCTGGAAGTCACTAACTTAATTGATAGTGAGTCTAATTCAATAGTACTGGAAAAACTCAACAGGGAGGAAATACTCTTACTAATTACAGGCATCGAACCGGATGAACGAGTAGATTTTCTAGACCGCCAAATCCGCATCTCCGTAGCTTGGGTAGGTTTAATTTCTGATGAACCGGTTCTTAAGAACTTAGCGGTACGTGCTTTACAAGCTGAAGAACAATATTCCTTAACTGCCGAAATTAACCAAGCTGTTCCTCTAGGAGGTAAGTATGGCTTTTACATTGACTCGGAAAAAATGCGGCAATTAATTTTAGCTCACTCATCCCCCCAGTTACCTGCCAATAAACCACCAAACCTGACTAAGAAAATTGGCAAAAATTCAGCCAAGCTGAGAACTCAGCTAGCAGAAGAACTCACAGAATGTCAGTTGCCCACACAACCTGGTACTCTAGTAATTGTCACAGGTATCAAAAAAAGAGAAACCCTGGAAAATGCAGTAATCTGGCGAAGTCTCTCCAGGTTGGTAGAAGCAGATGACTGGGAAAAAATTTCTATTACCAATTTAATAGTGCGGCTGAAACTCCTGATTAAGCTTGCCTCCTATTGGGTAGAATCGATCTGTAATTTGATTTCTCCTCATAAGGAGAATTAGAATGTAGAATTTAGAATGGGAAGGTCGAAAGTCGAAGGTCGAAGGTCGAATTGGAAATTGAAGGGAGGGAGCAAGGCTGAACAATGCAAGAACTAAGATTTAACTATAGCAAGGCAATTTGCAGATTTCTGGGTCAGAGTATGGAAAAATTGACCGGACAGTCTAGAGAAAGTATGAAAAGAGGAGCATTACTTCCCAATGACCCTACCTATGTCTACAGAGAGGCAGACAGGCAACTCGTTACATTTCTACAAGCCAAGAATCCCCCTAACCTTGCCTGTTATATTCTAGCAAGTCCTCAAATGGGTAAATCTAGTTTAATGGTTAATACAGCTAGTAGACTACTTAAAAAAAACTGTATTTATGTTTTAATCGAATTAAAACCAAGTGTAGCAACTTTGTCGGAAAATATTTTTTATCTTAATTTATTAAAAATTATCTGTAAACGAATTAAGGATAATAGCAACGAGCTACAACAAAAATTGTGGTCTTTCTGGCAGGGAAATCTCAATATTGCTCCCTCAGAAAAGTTTAAAATTTTTCTCCAAAAACTTGTAACTACAATTGGGAACAAAAGACTAATTATTTTTATCGATGAAATACAACAACTAATCTACTGGCAACTCCAAGAGAGTTTTACCCATTTGATCAACACCTTAGCCATATCTCCAGAACCTCACTACCAACAGCTCACCTTTGTTCTTTTGGGCACAACTAATCCTGGCTACTTACTTCCAGAAGCTAGCCAAGATATCAGTAGGGTGTCCCTGATTCAACTAGGCAACTTCCCAGAAAATTGTCCGCAATTGCTACCGAGACTAAAAAAAGTGAGCAAGTACCCTACCGCAGTTTGGCAAGAAATTCTCCTGTGGACAGGAGGACAACCATTTTTGACCAAATCTTTATGGGATTTAGTCACCAAAAGACTTAGATTAGAGCATGATTCTGAGCTCAAGACTCAGATAGAGCAATTAGTCAAAAGTGAGTTCCTGCAACCATCTCTCCAGTACCACTGTCAAAGTCTTGAAAATTCCTTCATTAGGGGTGATCCTCATAAAATAGATAGTAAAATATTTGCCTTCAATCTGTATGAAAAAATATTACGTAATTCTACGGATGGGTCAATTAGCGATCGTATCTTAGGACAGAAGAATTTACTAATATCTGGATTAGTGGCAAAATATGGCAATATTATTAAAGTTTCCAATCCAATTTACCAACAAATTTTCAACACAAAATGGGTTGAGAAAACAAAAAAAATAGTCATACAAAGTAGGTGTTATATGGTAAGTCCCAAAATCTTTAACCGCGATGTTTTCCTGCTCATCGATCAGAGTCGTTCGATGGTGCGAAAAGACCCAGCAACAGGTGGTAAGATCCGTTGGAAGTTTCTCCCCGAAGTCATCCAAGGCCACGTTTACCAAATTCTCAATGAAACAAGCTCAGATGGTCAAAAGATTTGTGATGAAATTGTTGCTACTTGTTTTAGTCCCAATCGAGTCAATAATAAAATCTCCCACATTACTGATCCTTCTCAAGTAGAAGATTTCTTTAGTGAGAATCAACCAGCCACTTCGACTTACCTAGTACCAACTCTGGAGAACCTCTTAAGCCAGTGGTTTCCTGATAGAAATCAGCGTGGTGGATTTTTCATTATCTACACAGATGGCCAGATTGACGATCGCGACGATTTTGTTAAACTGATTAAATCAACTTGTAAGAAGCTCAACAGCCAAGATGAACTTAAAATTGTGCTTATTGGTATTGGCAGTGATATTGACACCAATTTTTATGAAAACCTAGATGATAATACTAGATTTTTTAAAGATGCCAAAGGAGTCGATTGTGATATAGTGGTTTTTGACTTGTTGAATCAAGTCGATGACGTAATTAAGTTACTTAACCGTGAGCTTGACTGATATCATGATTAGGGGGTAAATATGACAATATAGTCATTTTTCAAGCCGATTTATTAACAAACATTATAACATGAAATCGGTTGATAAAACCAAACAATTAGTCTACAAACTAGGTGTTCTATGGCAAGTATCAAAATCTTTAACCGTGATGTTTTCTTGCTAATCGACCAGAGTGGTTCGATGGTTAAGAAAGACCAAGCAACAGGTGGTAAAATGCGTTGGAAGTTTCTTCCAGAAGTCATCCAAGGTCATGTTTTCCAAATTCTTAATGAAACAGGCTTAGATGGTCAAAAGATTTGCGATGTAATTTCTATTACTTGTTTTAGTCCCTATCGAGTA
>JAAHGR010000287.1:7440-9256 GCA_010672425.1 Symploca sp. SIO2E6 | reverse complement strand
GATTGAAGATTGAAGATTTTAGATTTACCCCATAAATAAATTTAGGGGCTTGAGGATTTAAAGATTGAAGATTTTAGATTTATTCCATAAATAAATTTAGGGGCTTGTGACCGTTTTATTCTTCAATTCTTTAATCTAAAATCTAAAATCTAAAATTTCTCTGGTCAGTGGTGGATCAGGAGAACAAGACCATGCCGTGGCAGAAGCCGGTGCTGCAGCGTTCTAACTGCTGCGATGCGCTGTCTAAGGGCTCAGTTGTGATTTTGGAAAAACAGACAGCGTATTCGCGAGTGACTGGAGCTTGTGAGAGTTTTATTCTAAAATCTAAAATCTAAAATCTAAAATCTAAAATTTCTCTGGTCACTTTAGTGCGGGGAGTGTCAAGCCTAGGCTATAACCAAATAGGGAAACAATACTCAGAAGCCAAAAAGCAAACCATTCACTATAATTTGCTGTCCGAAGATCGACCCTGGCTAAGGCAGTAGCAGCAATCAGCACCAACATACGGACAAAGACATTCAGAGAACTGATGATCATCACTCCTAAAAAAGAAGCGACAATCACTGACATAAAAGCTCTGAAGTCCGATTGCAGCCAACTAGAGTAACAGGTTTTAATTAGCTTAAAAGGAGCAGTCAGGGCTAAAGAAATTAGCAAGATACAAACTATCCCCTTAACCAAAGGCCACCAAAACACATTCCAGTGGGTGGGATGTACTCCTCCCATCCATAGTAAGGCTAAAGGACTATCATAATCCACAACTGTGCTCTGGTGTTTGACTGTGCTTTGCCAAACCCCATGAGCCTCTACAGATACCAACCAGCCGAAAACAGCATGGGTGAATATAAGGAGTAGTAGTGGAGTCAGTGGTAGTTTTTTAACGAACGACATGGCTCGTATCTATTGCTCCTCCTCCTTTATGTCCCGGATTAAGTTTGTAGTTATCCAAACCCAAGGAGTGTGATCAGGTTCACCAAGATTAGTTGATCTAGATCGCAATCTTGAGACCAGTAATCAAGGATACTAGTGAATGATTAGACTCTAGCTAAGTCATCAATAAGGAACACATAATGCACCGATAGTCTCTTCGTAGAGGCTGTCGGTTTTTTGTCGGCAAAGGACTAGCTACCTTCCCCTAGTTCCTATCTTACCCTTGGAACTCGACCTCGGCAAGACAAAACTGGAGAAAAGATGGAGCTAAGGTTCCTCCAGCAAGGTTGCTGGAGGCTAAATCAAGGGAAAACAAAGTTTACCCAATAATCAGGACATGCCTTGAATCAGGTAATCAAAGTAAGGAGCCGTTGCCTTAGCATCTTCATCGCTGAGCAATCCTAGAGAGGCTTCTTTAAGGCAAGTAATAGCATCAGCCATACCTTCCATTGGGACACCAAGGGCATTGTACATTTCTCGCGCCCCAATCAGACCGATAGTTTCAATTGGTTCCTTATCACCGGCAAGAACTCCATAGGTGACCAGCCGCAGGTACCAACTGTAGTCCCGTAAACATTGTGCTCGTTCACGCTGACCGTAGGCATTACCCCCTGGTGAGATGTAATCAGGGTGCTTCTGCCACAGCTGCTTACTCGCTTGCTGGACAATCTTTTTCTCGCTTTCCGATAGGGTGGATACAATTTGCATCCGCTGATCACCAGTTTTCAAAAAATCCTCGATACTCTTGAGTTCGCCGGAGCTGGGATATCGAAGTTCATCGTCGGCGTTGAGAATAACTTGGCTAACTAGGCTCATACTGTTTTATTAACTCAGATAATATTTGTAGTTTAGCGACTCTTGGTGACACAAATAAAGATTATTGGTT
>JAAHGR010000287.1:0-7158 GCA_010672425.1 Symploca sp. SIO2E6 | reverse complement strand
CCCCAGCTCCCTCAGCTCCCTATTTACAAAAGTTTATGAACAATACAGCTTCTGCCCCAGATTTGTGGCAACAAGGCCAACTAGTTGAAGTCACCATTACTGATCTCAGTGATAGTGGCGATGGTGTCGGACGGTTGGGCTCCCGGGTGGTTTTTGTTCCGGATACCGTAACTGGAGATCTGGCTCTAGTTAGACTCTTACAGGTTAAACCTAACTATGCTAAGGGTAAACTCAAGCAACTGTTAGAACCGTCTCCCCATCGCATTCGACCCCAGTGTATTGTGGCGGATAAATGCGGTGGCTGTCAGTGGCAGCATGTTGCCTGGGAGTATCAGGGATTGGCAAAACAGAATTTAGTGATTCAAGCGCTAGAGCGCATTGGTGGATTCACTGGTGCTACAGTCGCACCGATTTTGACAGTGGAAGATTCCCTGGCTTACCGCAATAAGGCAACCTATCCCTTGAAAAGATCAGCAACTGGTGAAATTCAAGCGGGTTATTACCAAAAAGGTAGCCACCAGGTAATTAATCTCAATCAATGTCCTGTGCAAGATTCCCGTTTGAATCCCCTACTTGCTCAAATCAAGCAGGATATTCAACGAATGGGGTGGTCAGTGTACAATGAGCACCGCCACCAAGGACGCTTGCGTCATCTATCCCTACGCATTGGTCGTCGTACTGGGGAGATCCTGCTCACCTTAATATCTACTGACTGGAATTTACAAAACTTAACAGTTCAAACTCAAAAATGGTTGAGGGATTATCCCCAATTAGTGGGGGTTTGTCTCAATCACAACCCCCATCGTACCAATGCCATATTCGGTGCACAAACCCGCTGTGTTGCTGGTCAGCCCTACTTAAGGGAGGAATTCGCTGGTTTAGAGTTCCAGCTAAGACCTGAAACCTTTTTTCAAGTCAATACCGAGGCAGCTGAAGCTCTGTTCAATGTAATTGTGGCACAACTAGCCCTCACTGGTAACGAATTCTTGGTCGATGCCTACTGTGGCATCGGTACTTTTACTTTGCCCTTAGCACAACGAGTACAACAGGTGATTGGGATAGAAATGCAAGCAGCATCGGTAGAGCAAGCGCAGCAGAATGCTCTGCACAACAGCATCACCAATGTGAAGTTTCAGTCAGGGACAGTGGAGAATTTACTGCCCCAGTTAAGTGTCACACCAGATGTGGTCTTACTTGACCCACCTCGTAAGGGATGCGCTAGTACCGTGATCAAAACTCTCCTAGAGATTTCCCCAACACGCATCGTCTACCTCAGCTGCAAGCCAACTACCCTGGCAAGGGATCTCAAACTCCTCTGCCAAACAGGCACTTACAAGTTAACCTACGTACAACCAGCTGATTTTTTTCCTCAAACTGCTCATGTTGAATGTGTTGCCTTTTTAGAAAATGAGTGATGAGTGATGAGTGATGAGTAATGAGTAATGAGTAGTGAGTGATGAATAGATATAGATTTTTTTCCCTGTCTCCCTTGTCTCCCTTGTCCTCCTTGTCCTCCTTGTCTCCCTTGTCCTCCTTGTCTCCCTCCCTCTGCCTCCCGCCCACTGGTATTTGCCAGCAAGTTTTGATACAATATTAAGTAAGGTGTGTTAAAGTTACTCTTTAACCTTCAGCTGGCTTTCCCTTTATTTAGCTGGAAAGCAGGCTACATCTCCAGATAACTCCACTAAATCAGGTTCCCTAATCGAACCATAAGACTTTTTACCTTCCGCAAAACTAGCGGAATTATTCAATTAGTGGAGCAACGTTTACAATGAAAGAACATTGGACATCTCCTTTCCCAGAATTTAAAACCCTTATCCCTATTTTCTGGAGATGTCTTTGAGCCATAGAAAACTATTGATGCCTGAGCCGTAATTTGTGGGTTTGGGAAAATATTATTTAACAACGCGGCAATTGACCGTGACACATATTCCAGTACATCAAGTAAAAACTAGAGGTTTATTGAGTGATTGCTACATCTTTGCGTCCAGCATCATTAAGTCCCCTTAGACAAAGCTGGGAGACCATTAGCTTCGCTTCTACCCTCTACCTTTGTCCAATCCTTGACTTACTTCTGGAGCACATTCCTCCTAAATGGCATCCAGAACTTCGGTTAGGACTACAAGAGGCATTGGTAAACGCAGCAAAACACGGCAATAATTTAGACCCAAGTAAGACAGTAAAGGTTCAATTTTCAGTAGTAAATCATGAATATTGGTGGGTAATCTCCGATGAAGGCTCGGGTTTTCCTGCTCCTTACTGTGATCCCTCTGAGTGTAATGGTGACTTACCCTGTGATCAATCAGAAAGTGGCAGAGGCTTCTGTCTCCTCCGCCAAATCTTTGATCAGGTTCACTGGAATCATCTAGGAACAGAGGTGAGGCTGTGTAAGAAAATGAACAGTCGTTCCAAATTACCTCTAATTACCTAGCGGCGATGATCCCCATGAGTGGGACAGGGGGGAGCCGAGATGGAACGATCTAGCCACCCTGAAGCTTGACGGAATCTAGCGAGAGCTTCTTCTGGCTGTCCCTTGAGTAGGAATACTAAAGCAGCAGTAGCTTGCTCACTGGCTCTGGCCTTACGGTTAGACTTTAGTCTATGCCAATCATTAGGGGTAATAGCCAAGCGATCTGCTAGTGCTTGAGCTAGTTCAATAGTACTAACCTCCTTAAGGGGAGCGGTTTTGGTCAATTGGCTCGGTTCAGGCATAACTTAAGGTGCATGTCATGTTTTCTCTACTGTATCGAAGATGCCTCAACAACCGTTACAGCCATCATCTGACTCGGAACAGAACCAGAGGGATAGCAATACACAGGAGTTTGCAGAAGCCTTCTCCGATGTGGAGCGATCGCTTCAATCTCTCCTGGAACGTTACCATCAGGTACAACGGGATCAACAACGGCAAGTCCAACTCCGGCAGCGTCGAGAGCAGATTAAGCAGGAGTTACACCATACCAGTAATCGGCGATCGCTGCAAGCTGAATTAAAGCAAATTAAAGATCAGCTAGAAACCATTGAACTCAATTTAGAGAGTCAATTGTTCTCCTGGGGAAGTCTCAAGGAGCCTTTTTGGCAAGCTGTCCGCTTTGGAGGATTGGGTATTGTTCTTGGCTGGATACTTAAGTCTTGTGCTGCTTAGGTAGTAGGTGACTTTTTAGTTATAGACGCACATCTACCCTACTGCACATCTAATGATAGCACACAAGAATGGCGATCGCAAGGTAGATAATTGAATAGCGATCGCGATTTGGCATTACATCTTACCCGCGATCACGATTCAGCATTACATCTTATATCAAGGAAAGGATAAACAGTGATAATTCCCGAATACCTTGCAACCTTCTTCCTTCCCTTGGAGCCCTGGAGCCTTGTTGCCACCAAAGTATAAGTATTCAACCGGACATGATATTAGGAGTTCATAGTTTGGGAGTTATAACAAAGCGTCCAACAGCAACGAGGAAACCTCCAACCGCAGTGATTAAAATGCCGATCAATGTCCAAATTTGGGCTTTGGATGACCCTTTTAGTTCCTTGATGTCAGTTTCCATTGAGTCTAGCCTTGTTTCTATTTTAGTTTGGCTTTTCTCTAAGTTACTAAGACGTTCATTGAGCTTGTCGAACTTAGTCTCAAACTTTTCGTCCTTAGTCTCAAACTTTTCGTCAATTTTGTCTAACTTATGATTGATCTCCTTAAGGATCTCCTCAAGGGAATAAGTTATAGTTATGGGACCTTGGGTCATGGTTTAAACTCCAACCAATTGTTATCATTTGATATTATTATTTTATGATGGCCAACGTGTAAGCCTATATATACAGACTACAACATCTGTGGAACACCGCATCTTGCCAGTGCGGTAGTTTCCCTATTGGTTGCAATTGCCATTAATTTTTGCTATTATTACTAATAATAGAGAAGGTGTGCGCATATAACATATTATTCCCACTGTAGCCGTGTGCGATCGCTTATTTATATTAACGTTTGATCTCCATCAAGTTAGCGAGATGCTCGCATGCTCTCCATCCAGCGAGCGAGACGCTCGCACTACTGCTTACCTGTTTCTAAACCAACAAATTATTTGCTCTAAACTCACGTCTACATAGGGTGATAAGCTGAGATTATCATTTTTGTATTCCTTACAGAACAAGGATTACAGAAATATTTTTTTGAGGAAGCACTTCAGAAATACCGGAGTTTCCACCACAAGTACCGGAGAGCCAATTCTCCATTCCCAATTCCCAATTCCCAATTCCCAATTTTCCATTCCCAATTCTCCATTCCCAATTACCCTAATCCAACCCCAGAATTGCCAAAGATTTTTCCACAACTTCATCTGGATCAAAAGGCTTAGTTATATACAAATCAGCACCAACTTCTTGTCCTTTTTGTTTGTCAAACTCCTGACCCTTAGCTGTCAACATAATAATATAAACATCAGCCAAATTTAGCTCATTTTTGACAATATTACAAACATCAAAGCCATTCATCTTCGGCATCATCACATCCAGAAACACTAATTGCGGTTTTTCTGTCTTAATTGTCTCCAAAGCCTCAGCACCATTAGTAGCAGTCAGCAATTCGACCCCCTCATCTTCGAGATCCTCCAGGGTTTCTTCCAGCAGCATTCTGATATAATGTTCATCATCGACAATCAAAATTTTTTGACTCATCTTCTTAGATTTTAGATTTTAGATTTTAGATTTTAGATTTCCCAAACAACCAACAACCAAGATTTTAGATTTTAGATTTTAGATTTTCCAAACAACCAACAACCAAGATTTTAGATTTTAGATTTTAGATTTTAGATTTTCCAAACAACCAACAACCAACAACCAACGACAAACAACTAACAACTAACAACCAACAACCAACAACAAATAACAAACAACTAACAACCAACAACAAAATTAATACAACACCTCAAAAACCTCGACCGGTCTCCTTCTACCTTTAACATTTACCAAACCAAATTCCTTAAATTGAAATAATTCTTTAGTTTCGTCATAGACACTGCGGCTCACCAAAATTTGACCTCCCTTAGCAATTGATTGCAGCCTGGAGGCAATATTTACTTCATCTCCAATGGCGGTATAGTCCATATGCCGGGGAGAGCCGATGTTTCCTACTACTACCTTACCCGCAGAAATGCCGATACCGGTTTTGAAATTCTCTTTAATCCAGGAAACCGGCATCCTTTGAAGCCGCCTTTGCATCTCAATGGCGGTAGCAATTGCTTTGGTTTCCGCATCTAGCATTTTGTAAGGAGCGCCGAAAAGAGCTAAAATCATATCGCCGACAAATTTATTTACCGTGCCTTGATGGTTAAAAATTACTTCCACCATATGGGTAAAGTATTCATTTAAATAGCGCACAATAGTTTCTGGTTCTAGCTCTTCACAGGTGGTCGTAAAGTTTCTAATATCAGAGAATAAAATCGATACGTTCCTTTTAACGGGAATGAGACAACTATTGCCTTCTGCATCTAAAACTGCTTCCACTACCTGGGAAGACAAATAACGCTCCAAATTACTTTTAATGCGCTCTTCCTTCAATTTATTTCTATGCAAAACGGCATTTTCAACTGCTACGGCGGCTTGGGAGGCTAGGGCATTCAATAGTTTCAGATCTGCTGCTGTATATTGTACTGGTTGCTTGTGGCTGACATTAATTACCCCCAGGATTCTATTTTTGATTTTAATCGGGGCACACATCAGAGAGCTGACAGGATTAGGACCTGGAGTATAACGAGGGTCAGATAAGACATCATTAATGATTTCTGCTTTGCCGCTGAGAGCGACGGCACCAGCAATACCTTGGCCGAGTTTTAAGGTCAGTTTGGGCGCTTTAGTTTTCAGATAGGAAATAATACTCAATTCCTTGGTCTGATCATCAAGAATCATCACTGAACAGCTATTAGCTTCCAGGATTTTATGAGCTTCTCCAATGATTAATTTGGCAATTTCATCGAGTTTTAAATTGGCGGATATCTTTTCAGAGACTTTGTAGAGCAGATTGATTTCTTGGTACTTTTCCAGAGTTTCCTTGGCTAGTTCCTTTTTTCCTAACTCTTGATGAGATAAATAGCTGAGTAAAGAAGCTACAGATGCAGCTTTGGGTGTGCCAATTACCCAGCCAATCACTTCATCATTCAGCTGCACCGGATATTGCTGGTCCGGATGGGCAATCTCCTCACCAACTAGCCATTTTCCTGTCACATCTTGAATACTAATAGGCGTGTCTAGAGCAGTGATTACCTCCTGGAGCATCTGCCACACAGCTTTTTTGGCAATCAGACGTTTAAGACTAATGGTAGTCATGGTTGGTTTCGCCTGCTAATAAGATAAAGAGTACGTTTTCCATGCCTGGTTCAAATCGCAACGTCTTGACTGCATCGGACTGCTGCCAAAAATCGACATTGGCAATGATCAAATCTGGTTTTACTGCTAGAGCCTTTTCCTTGAGTTGTTTTCCTGTAACTGCTTCCACTACGCTGTATCCTTTGGCTTGCAACGCTTTAGCAAAGGTTCTGACAGTGGCAATATCTTCATCCACCACTAGCACTTTCTTGCTAGAAGTTTTCTGAGACAGCAGCAAGCCGACTTCTGTGAGTAAGGATTCCGTTTGAATTGGTTTACTCAAATAGCGGTCTACTCCTAAGCAATAACCTCGCTGTTTGTCTTCTAAAATTGAGAGGATGATGATCGGGATGTCCCTAGTTTGAGGTTCATTTTTCAGCACAGCGGCGGCATCAAACCCATTCATCTGAGGCATCATGACATCCATAACGATTAAATCTGGTCTAGTTTTCTTGGCTAGATAAATCGCTTCCAGACCATTTTTAGCTTCTCTTATCTCGTAGTTTTGGCTTTCCAACTGTTGTCTGAGCAAAGTGCGAATATGAACATCATCATCCACAATGAGGATGGTTTTCTGTGATCCCTGAGCTAACTCTGGAGTGATTCTAGTATGACCTTGCAGGTGCTGGACTAGGATATCAATATTAATGTTCTGGTTATCCTGTTGCCGATCAGGAGAAATTGGCAGGGTAAAGGAGAAGGTACTGCCTTTACCCAGTTCACTTTCTACCGTAATCTGGCCCCCATGGTGTTCGATAATTTGCTGGCAAATCGGTAGTCCTAAGCCAGTCCCCTTGGGTT